>JAJXVQ010000113.1 GCA_021782065.1 Pseudomonadota bacterium | reverse complement strand
TGTGCGCTAAGGCAATGAGGTTATCTTGCAACATCAACAAGGCTTTCCCTGCTAAATAGTGGGTTGCTAATAAAGATGAAAAGAGATTCTTGCGGGTAGAGTTGGCAATTTCAAATGATTCCAAAAGGGTCTGATTGTGCAAATAATACTTTCTTAAAGAGCGACGTAATTGTAAAGGATACTTTCCTTTCATTTTAAAAGGATTAGGTTGTTGTAGCTGCTGTTCTAAGGTTAAGCTGCGTGAATGAACTAAGATTATAAAATAGCGTATATTTTTGAAAAAATAAGATAAAGGACGTGGTGGTAACAGATAGAAATAAACTAAAAAAGAAATGCCGCAACCCAGTGCGATGCAGCCTAGACGCATTATAAATGCAAAACCAGTGACGCTCGGGAAAATGCTGGTTATAAACCCCATAATCCAAATAAACAAAGGAAAGAGTGCATAGCGTGGGCCTAGGCTACGCAACGCAAATACAGCGAAGCTTGCACAAATGATGATAATAGCCATTGCCAACGGGTAGGGATTAGCATAAGAGACTAGTGCAAAATTAGCGAGTAAGGCTACCGCTGCTATGGCAAAAGTGGTTTTTTGCGAGCTTATTTTTGCATCGCTGATGCCCTGACAGACAAGCCCAGCCGCAAAGCAAGCCAATACGCGTGTATAAAGATCGGGCCAAAAACAAACTAATAGTGTGGTCAGTGCCGCGATCAGGGTGCGGCCACCTTGCCGTAGGTGCAGGTACCCGGGATCAGTCTCCCAGAGAGTATGTGTGATACGTTGTTTTAAATGGCGAAAAAAGGGAATGCTATCAAACATCTCTACGTGTTAACCCTAACTGTGTCACAATCGTAGTAGAGATTTCTTCTACAGAACGCACTGTGGCGTCTATAAAAGGTATCTTTTCCCGCAACAACAAATCTTTCATGTTTTTTAATTCATGTTGACAACGTGCCAAGGAAGCATAGTCGGTATTGGGTTTGCGTTTACTTCTAATCTCATGCAAATGATCGGGGGAAATGATCAAGCCAAATAATTTATGACGTTGTGCTTTTAATACGGGGGGTAATTCGAAGTATTGCCCATCGTCATCAGTGTAAGCATAATTTGCAGCATAAATACCAAAATGCATTGCCAGATAAAGACAGGTAGGAGTTTTTCCTGAGCGGGAAACACCCACTAAAATGACGTCGGCTTCGGGGTATAATTGATATCCTAAACCATCGTCGGTGCTGAGCGTATAATTAAGGGCGTCTATACGCATATTATAAGCAGGATTATTTTCTAAACCGTGCGCACCGCCTATGCGCGTATTCGAGTCTATTTTCCAGTGGTGTTCCAGTTGTTCTATAAAACCATGGAAAAAATCCAGCATAACGGCCTGACTTTGATGGATTTCATTACGTAGGGTGTCATCAACAATGGTGGTAAATAATACCGGTTTTTCACCCGTTTTTTCATAGATGCTATTGATTTCGGCTACAATAGCGCGTGCCTTTTCCAGCGAATCTATAAAAGGTCGAAATTGCTTGATTAATTGCACATCCGGAAATTGCGTTAACAGGCTATGGCCTACATTTGCCGCCGTGATGCCGGTGCCGTCAGAGATAAAAAAAATGGTTTTAGAAATGGACATGGTACTACTTATAGATAGTGGCTATTTAGAAGGAAGTGTACCCTACAATAAGCTAGTACTCAATCCAAGAATGATGATAGAATGACGCGTTGTGCAAAAGAGAAAGTGGCGCACAGCACAAATTGTTTATTTTTAAGACAGAATTCAGTGAGTGGAGTAAGTCATGGCTTGGAATCAACCTGGCAATCAAAAGAACAACGACCCGTGGGGCAAGAAACCGGCCAACGGCAATGATACCGCAGATATCGATAAGCTACTTAAAGACATGCAAGATAAATTGCGCCGTGTGTTTGGCAAAACCAAGCCGAATGGCTCAGGTTCTGACGATGGCCCGGGTAAAGGTTTGCCATGGCGTTGGATTGTGGGCGTTATCGTTGGGCTGTGGGTACTCACAGGCTTTTATATAGTTAAACCAGCTGAAAAAGCAGTTGTGTTGCGTATGGGCAAATATGTCAAAACGGTAGGCGACGGGCCACATTGGGCGCCTAGCTTATTAGACCGCATTTATAAAGTAGATGAGCAACACGTTTTCTCTTATTCTTACAACGCAGACATGCTGACTAAAGATGAAAATATAGTCAATGTTGATATCGCAATACAATATAGAATCAGCGATGCGCGTGATTTTTTATTCAATGTTGTTGATCCAGTTGCTACTTTGCAAGAATCCACCGCTAGTGCTTTGCGACAAGTTATAGGTAATACCACTTTAGATCAGGTGTTAACCAGTGGCCGTGAAGATGTGCGTGCGGGCGTACAAACACAATTAAGTTATATCCTAAAAAGTTATGGTGTAGGCATGCAAGTGGTTGATGTTGCTTTACAGCCTGCAAAACCGCCGGAAGAAGTCAAAGATGCTTTTGATAATGCTATCAAAGCTGAACAAGAACGGGAACAAATTGTGAACCAGGCGCGTGGTTATCAAGAAAAAGTTATTCCCGAGGCTTTGGGCCAAGCGCAACGTTTGTTAGCGGGTGCTAGAGCCTATAAAGAACAAGTGGTGTTAAATTCACAAGGTGAAACGGCGCGCTTTTTAGCGATGTTACCAGAATATCGTCATTCACCAGGTGTCATGCGCGAACGCCTTTATTTGGGTACGGTGGAAGCTGTGTTGTCTAAAACCAATAAGTTGTTTATAGATGTAAATAAAGGGAATCAATTGTTCTTGAATGTGCCACTAGATAAAATGTTGGGCGATGGTGGCGAGGTTGATAACCCAGTGGATAGTGCGACGGAGGTGAGCGGCGATGATAAGCAAACCACAACAATCGCAGCTGCGGCAGCCAGTACGGCCAATAATAGCAACAACAGCTATTTAGATTCGTCTACATCTGGTAATAGCTACCTTAGTTCTAGCGAGGGAGGCCAATAATGAAAATGAATCAGCATAAGAAACTCATAGTCATTGTCGCTGTCATTGTGATTGTGTTAGCAAGCATGTCTTTGTATACAGTACGTGCCGATCAAAAAGCTATGATTCAACGCTTAGGTGCTTTGAAAGGGGCGAGCGATGGTAGTACCTATATTGCTGAGCCGGGGTTGCACGCTAAATGGCCTGTGATAGAACATGTTTTGATGTTTAGTACCAAATTGCAAAATTTAGATATTAAATCGTCACCTATAGTCACTGTGGAGAAAAAACGCGTTATTGCCGATTATTTCGTTAAATGGCGCATTCGTGATGTCCCGCAGTTTTACAAGACAACCGGTGGCAGCATTCAAAGCACCGATCAACTACTGGAGCAGCAGTTAAATGATGCTTTGCGTGCTGAGTTTGGTCGTCGTACTATCAATGAAGTTGTGTCAGACGATAGAGCAAGCATCATGCAAGCATTGAATCAAAAAGCCAATGAGGGTGCACAAAAACTGGGAATAGATGTCGTTGACGTACGTATCAAAGGTATTGATTTACCGCCTGAAGTCAGCGGTTCTGTGTTTGCACGTATGCGCGCTGAACGCGAAAAAGTAGCTACCGAATTGCGTGCTAAAGGTCATGCTGAAGGTGAGGCTATACGCGCTAAGGCCGATGAACAAGCAACGGTGATCGTCGCAACGGCTAGAAAAGAAGCGAATGATATACGTGCTGAAGGCGATGGTCGTGCCGCTAAAATTTATGCGGATGCTTATACGCAAGATGAATCGTTTTACAGTTTGTATCGTAGTTTAGAAGCGTATAGAAAAACGTTTTCAAATCCTAAGGATATCATCGTAGTAACGCCTCAAAGTCAATTTTTTGATTATTTTAATCAATCAACTAAAGGTGCGGTGAAGTAGG
>JAJXVQ010000112.1 GCA_021782065.1 Pseudomonadota bacterium | reverse complement strand
ATTAAAATGCACGAAGCCAGACGAGTTCGGTGTGGCAATCCATCGTTTTAACAATGAAAATGAACGCTATATACAGTGAAAATTATAAAACTCTGTGAAGTATATAGATTGAGTATTTTACTGGATTGCCGCGCGCACTCGTTTAGTTTCCTGCAGTTTAATCATTCTACTGTTGCTACCGTTCATATTTTCTATTATATATTTAGTACTCGTTTGCTCGCAATGACGGAACGGTGAGCTCTACGCTATCGAAATATACGCATAGATACGGAAAAAGCTATCAACGAATTACTTAACCTTTACAGCAATGACGATAACACCCATCCCCAGATGCACACGCATCTGGGGAGGCTAAAACTATTTTCCTGCCGCAGGCGGAACTGCACCTGCCACTGGCATCACCATTCCGGGTACATTGTCAGATACGACTGTAGCAGCATTGTCAGTCATGGTTTTACCATTCACGCTTAAATTGCCTTGCGAGTAATCTAAACCAAAAAGATATTGCGTATCGGTTTGGCTTAAGTAGCCAGAGCTCACCCATTTGTCGAGCAAAGTTTGCGTCGTTGTATTGACATCATCATTGCTTTTTTCAGGATATTGGTATGCGGTTGCCGTTCTGATTAAGTCAGACAAAAACAAGATCTTAACGTGCGCTTCGGCTTTTTCAATCAATTGACCTATGTCTTGTGCTTGCAACACCTTAGGGAATGTCAACGAGGCATTGATTTGAAACAGGTCGGGCTGTGCATGATTCGGCGTAGGCAGCAAACTGAATTGAGCGCCTTTGTTGACTATAGCGGGTAGCGTTTTGTTGATTTCATTGCCGACGATCAACAGCTCGGATTCCCTGGTCAAAGTGTTTAGTTGTTGCTTAATGATCCCTGCGGGTTTAGGGCGGCTTATAGTCAAGACTATTTGTGCGTTAGAGTTAAACCAGCCACGATGATAATGTTTGAGGCTCAAATTATAGTCCAATGAATTAGCGCTCATCAAGGCATCATATTGCGAGGCCAAATCCTTTAATTTTAACCAGGCATTGGCGTCAATATTTTTCGCATTGAAGTCATAACTGAGAGGGCCGTAATTTACTGATCCAATCTGCACGGTGTCCGCACCCAGCGTAACAGTAGTGCTGAGCAAATTGCCGCTAACATTGGAATTACCGCGCAAAAGCAAGTTGCTTATGGCCATCTCAGCTTTATTGTTGCGGCTGGTGGTAATTTGCGGCACGGTTAACTCGGACGAACCTACCCATAAACCATTTTTGTAAAGTAGTTTTACACTCACATGGGCGCTGGGCACTTCCAGTTCAGCATGTTGTTGCATATAGGACAAAGGGCCTATGGTCACATTGGCTTTAAGGCTGCTTAAACCAGGGGATAATACCATCTTAGTGCTAGCACCTTGCCAATTTAAAGTGGTATCGCTATTTTTGAATGTGATGGGAGATACCTGGCTAGTGGCGTTAATTTTCCCCAGTAGAGATATCTCAGCGGTGCGTTCTTCCCAGTTAGCGCCCGTGGATTGAAACCCTTGCGCCTGTAACCATTGGCGAGTTTTGTCGTCTGGTTTGGCCATCGAAACAAAATAACCACGACCAAAGCCAAAATGCGATTTGCCTGCAGCATCTTTTCCCCAATAAAAAGGGCCATGATAAATTTTTTCATCTATGACAAAACTGGCGACCACATCCTCTTGTGACACGGGCAGTTGTTCGCCTTTGCCTTGTAATAAATGATTGGTTCGGGTTAATAATTCCTCGTTGAGGGATTGATTGGTTTGCCCAAAGAAATAAGGAGTGCCTAAAAAAAAGGCAACGATGATGCCTACACTGGTGATAATGGCCGCTTTACGCATAGTAAACCTCTAAGTCTTGCATTAAAATTATCCATCATCATAGCCTATTTATACTGAAATGTTAACCTTTTAGGCGGTTTTTTTTGAAATAAATTAGAGCTTATAGCTAAAGCGTTTGTTGAAGCGAAAAATGAGAGAATCGGGGGGAAATACGTTCCCATTCGAGACGAATAGCTGGTACTATTTAACGAGAATGAGGGTGTATTTACACCGATTATACTCATTTTGCAGCCGATAAACGCTTTAGCTATAGGCTCTAGTACTCTTTAGCGTGCAGATATGTTAAGGTTAGGCGTAATTCCGCGACCGTTAGGGCGCGGAGGGGTAGCTACGGTTAGGCATTGTTAAATACCATTAATATTCATCACTATGATATTATGGGGGATAAAATGAACATTCTTAATGCAAGACGAGGATTCGTTGAAAGTTTAATTCTACAATTTGATGCGGCGTTAAAAACACTGTGTACGTCCGCCGTAGCGGAGCGCCCTAGTCCTGCACAAAGTTCAACTCCCACACTCACTACTCTAGAAAAACGCCTTTCTGCACAATGTATGCGCGTGAACCATGCAGGCGAATTGGCAGCGCAGGGCCTATACCAAGCACAAGCCCTAACTGCGCGCAATCCACAGGTGGCCGCAGCCATGCAGCAAGCCGCTTTAGAAGAAGTCGACCATCTGGCTTGGTGCGAAACACGTTTAATTGAATTAGACAGTCATACCAGTTATTTGGCGCTGTTTTGGTATGCAGGATCGTTTATGATAGGCGCTATTGCTGGGTTTGTAGGGGACAAATGGAGCTTAGGCTTTGTGACTGAAACGGAGCATCAAGTAATGGTCCATTTAAATTCACATTTACAATGCTTGCCTGCAGCGGATACGCGCAGTCGTGAAATTATAACCCTCATGTATGAGGATGAAGCGCGTCATGCTACACAGGCCATCAACGCAGGCGCGGCATCGTTGCCTAAACCCATTTCGGCGTTGATGCAGAGGATAGCAAAAGTGATGACGACAACGGCGCGCTGGATTTAAAATAGAAAGGAAAAAACATGGGGCAAATTTCAACTTATTTAGGCGGTTCGCTGCAAACATTACAGTATTTGTTTTTAGCAATACAAGTCATTTTGCATGTGGTTTTTGCCGCGGCAGTGGCGCGTGATGCGGGGCATTTGGAAAAGACGGGCGCTAAAACATTATTGGTATCCGGAGTGATGTGGGCTTTTGCAACATTGCTAGGCGGTGTTTTTGTGGCGGTGGTTTATTGGGTATTGCATCATTCTACCTTAACAAGAAGTAATTATTCATGACGATAGAAGAAAGAGCAGAAAAAAAAGGCCCTACCTGGCCATTATTATTGGCATCCATAGGGGTCGTTTTTGGCGACATAGGCACGAGCCCTTTGTATGCGATGAAAAGCTGTTTTGTAATAGGCTATTTGAGTGTTACACCTTTAAATGTATTTGGGATCTGTAGCTTATTTGCCTGGACATTGTTTTTAGTGGTGAGTGTTAAATACGTTTACATCGTTTTAAAAGTCAATAACCAGGGTGAAGGCGGTTTATTCGCTTTATCGTTATTGTGTTCACGACTCAATGTAAAAGGCTTAAAAAAATTACCACTATTGTTAGGTACCATAGGTATAGCCTTATTTTTCAGCGATGGCATATTAACGCCCGCTATTTCAGTATTGGGTGCCTTAGAAGGTTTGCATACCGTAACCAATAAATTTGACGGTCACATAGTCCAGCTATCTTGTGTAGTATTAACCGTTTTGTTTTTCTTTCAGAAACGAGGCACTGCAGTGATAGGCAGTCTTTTTGGCCCCATCATGATTTTATGGTTTAGTATCTTGGCCTTATTAGGTTTAGGTAGTATTTTGCAGACCCCAGAGATCCTCAAAGCATTGAGTCCCCATTACGCATTTATGTTTTTTACGCATAATCATTGGAGTGGTTTTCTTACCATGGGTGCTGTCATTTTGGTGGTTACGGGAGCTGAAGCCTTATATGCCGATCTAGGGCATTTTGGTAGAAAACCCATTCAATATGCATGGACCTTTTTTGTTTTCCCGGCATTATTGCTCAATTACCTAGGGCAAGGGGCCTTG
>JAJXVQ010000111.1 GCA_021782065.1 Pseudomonadota bacterium | reverse complement strand
TGCGCCATGATGGACACTGATGTCTTTTAAGGCTTGTAACTCACCGCTTAATTCATATTGATGCATATAACTGCTTTTACTCTCTTCCTGACCACGTGCAGAAGATTTGTAAACTTTCTCAATACGGTAATGCGGTGTTTCTAGATAGCGATGCGGAATAACAATGATACGTACCTGTTGTTTGACTTCTAAATCGGCGACCATTGCTTTCTTCTCATTCATTAACAATGTCGCTACATCTACTGGCACATAGGCAATAATTTCACGCACAGCGCCATTTAAGGATTCTTGACGCATTTGTCGGATAATAGACAAAGCCAAAGATTCAACTTGTCGAATCGTACCTTGACCATTGCAACGTGGGCACATGCCTTGATTAGCTTCAGCCAATGAGGGACGCAAACGTTGTCTAGAGATTTCCATCAAACCAAACTTAGAAATACGGCCGAATTGCACACGCGCACGATCGCTCTTAATAGCATTTTGGAAAACATTGACTACGTCTTTTTGATTCTCTTGCGACACCATATCGATAAAGTCTACTACCACTAAACCGCCTAAGTCGCGCAAACGCAATTGCCGTGCAATTTCGACCGCGGCTTCGCGATTGGTATTTAAAGCCGTTTGTTCTATGTGCCCACCTTTAGTATCTTTAGAAGAGTTTACATCGATGCTAACCAATGCTTCTGTAGGTTGAATAACGATAGAACCACCCGACGGTAAACGTACCGAGGATTGAAATGCCGTCTCAACTTGTTCTTCCACTTTATAATGGTCGAATAAAGGCATGGCATTTTCATATAGTTTAAGTTTTTCTACCAACTCGGGTCGTATCTTTTCTAGATGTTCTTTGGCACGTTGATACAGTTCAGGCACATCTAAGATGATTTCATCGGTGTCTACCTGTAGGAAATCGCGCAAAGCACGTACCACAAAATCGCTTTCTTGATGTATGAGCGCCGGTGCTGGCACTTGTTTACTGACATCCTGAATAGACTGCCATAACCGCAATAGTATGTCTAAGTCCCAGGCTAATTCTTCATAGCTTTTGCCCACGCCCGCTGTACGAATAATAATACCCATACCCTCTGGCAGCGCTAATTGGCTTAAAATTTCTTTTAAACTATCTCGCTCATCACCATCGATTTGTCGTGAAATACCACCCGAACGTGAACTGTTGACCATTAACACTAGATAGGAACCTGCGATCTTAACCAAGGTAGTTAAAGCAGCGCCCTTGTTGCCACGCTCTACTTTTTCAACTTGAACGATTAATTCCTGTCCTTCTTTGATCACTTCGCCTATGTTCACCTGGCGTGGATTATCCACAGCTTTATTAAAATAAAGCTCACTGATTTCTTTAAGGGGTAAAAAGCCTTGTCGTTCCGCACCGAACTCCACAAAGGCGGCTTGCAAGCTAGGTTCTACTCTGGTGACCACACCTTTATAGATATTGCCTTTCTTTTGCTGCCCTAGTTGTTCAATGTAGATATTTTCTAAACGATAACCATCTAATATGGCCAAACGTAATTCTTCGCTGTGGGTGCCATTGATCAGTAAACGGCTGAGCTGTTTCTTTTCAGTTATCTCTTTTTCAATCATAATTCTCTCCAGTACATTAATACCGGCCAAAAAAGAGGGCGTGCGGTGTATAGTACAGAGGAAATATCTTTATGGATGGGTATTCGGCGCAATCATTATTGACGTCTAGCACGGCATTCTCTATAACCATACACGCTTACCTCTTACCCAACATTCTCTGGCGGATCAAAACGTGTTATTTAATTCTTAACCAGTCATATTATTTGTTGGCTGGTCACCAATGATATACTCACAGCAGTTGGTTTTTAGGGTAGGCGCCGAGCTCTCGAGCATCAGGAGTGTAGTACTCTACATGACTGGTGCGAGATGGGCGAAGGCAACACCCCCTAAAAATCAAATGCGAAGAGTATATAGCCTTCATTCTGCTTCTAGGCTCACTAAAGCACGATAAGCAGTTACTAAATGGCCACAAATCTGTTAGCATCTCACTCATCCTGCAGTGCCCTATTATTGCACTGCTTTTTGATGAAACTCGCTTGGATATCATCTGTACAAGCGACGCGTAAGAGTATATCAAAAAAAACCTTTTATTTCAAAGAGAGCATCTTTACTATGAGCCTAGAACAGTACCAAAAAGCCTCCATCATCAGCGTCACGGAGCAAAGCGAAGGGCAACGAATCGACAACTTTTTGTTCAAGACATTGAAAAATATCCCTAAAAGCCGTATTTACCGCATGTTACGCACGGGTGAAGTGCGTATTAATAAGAAGCGAGCTAAGGCCAGCGACAAAGTATTCTTAGATGACCAAGTACGCCTGCCGCCACTGTATCAAAATAACACAGAAAAAGTGATCTTACCGCAAAATCTAAAGGATCGCATCCTGGATGCCATTTTATATGAAGATGATGACTTGATTATCTTGAATAAACCGCCGGGATTGCCCGTACACGGCGGCACAGAGAACAGTTTTGGCATTATCGACATCTTTCGCCAAGCCTTCCCAGATGCCCCTTTCTTAGAGTTAGTACACCGTTTGGATAAATACACCTCAGGCTGTTTGATGATTGCTAAAAAAAGAGACACTTTAAAGGCTTTACACGTATTATTGCAAGAAGGTGCCTGCCAAAAGACTTATCTAGCCTTAGTACACGGTCGCTGGCCAAAAAACGAACATACTATTGATGCCCCGCTACTAAAACGCACTTTAGCCTCGGGCGAACGTAAAGTGCAGGTACACCCAGAGGGTAAAGAAGCTTTAACTAGGGTAAATATTGAAAAATGTTATGCTAATCATTCTTTCTTGCGCTTAACCCCTAAAACAGGGCGTACCCATCAACTGCGAGTGCATTTGAGTTATAAAGGTCACCCTATAGTCGGCGATACAAAGTATGGTCAACGCCAACTCGATCAGAATTTGGCTGTCACTGAAAAATGCCGTTTATTCTTACACGCTTATCGCTTATCTTTTATCCATCCTAAGACCAATCTTAAGCTCAGTGTAGAAGCACCTCTGTATGAGGATTTGGAAGCGGTTTTGAAGGGAGTGTGATACACTAATAATAATCAAGTTATTATCAAAAAAAGTCTTTAGGGAGCGGCTTATGTCAATTATTCTTCCCAAAAATATATTGGTTCTAATTGATATACAAAAAGAGTATGTCACTCCAGGAAGGTCTTACTATTTGTCTGGCATTGAACCCAGCCTTGAGAATAGCCGCCAGCTATTAACATTTGCACGCAAAAATGATTGGGAAATAATTCATATTCAACACTCCAATGGCGACGCAGCGGAACGATTCAACCCCAAAACAGAATATTTCGATTTTGCGGATGGTTTTACCCCTGTAAACTCAGAGAAACATTTTGTGAAAATGGATTTCTCTTGTTATTCTAGCCCGGAGTTTAGTACATATCTATCGGAGTTATTTTCATCAAAACAGCCTACACCCAATATCTATCTGATAGGTTACAACACTGTCATGTGTTGTTTATCTACCTTAGAAGAAGCGAGAAGAAAAAAACATAAAATGCATTTGGTCAAAGATGCAACTCTCGCAAAATCAATTGCAAATGTAACCGAAAAAGACATGCATCAAATTATGCTGGGTGTTTATTCCGCTAAAGGATTGGCTCCTTTGGTCACTACAGAAGAGATTATTGGTCAGTAAGGGTTTTAGCTATGTTGAACACACCAAACGAGATAGACCTAATACACGTCAAGATGCGCGTTCAATACTACAAGCAACTATAGACTAGAGTTGTGTCATCCTCGACCAGGCCGCGAGGCCGCAGTCGGGGATCCAGGAAAAACTTGATTTGAAACTGGATTCCCGACTTCGTCGAGAATGACAAAGCTTCGATTAAAGTTAAATACGTTTATTCAAATCTCACATCTTCATTGGCGATAGATATATACCCAATACACTT
>JAJXVQ010000110.1 GCA_021782065.1 Pseudomonadota bacterium | reverse complement strand
ACCTGCATCGCAAAACGCTTGATACAAATCGCGGGCCTTATCGCCCAAGGGTGTTGCAGCTGTGACACTGTCGGCAGCATCTTCGGCTAAATTCAGATCTTTTAACATCATTTTGGCCATAAAACCGGGTTCATAATTTTTATTGGCGGGTGTATGCGGTAGAATCCCAGGCACGGGGCAATATTGCGTTAAAGACCAACATTGTCCGGAGGCTTCCTTACAAATATCAAAAAAAGCTTGGGGTTCTAAGCCTAGGGCTTTGCCTAAATTAAACGCTTCACACACGCCTATCATTGAAATACCCAACAACATATTATTACAAATCTTTGCCATTTGCCCACAACCCGCAAGGCCCGCATGAAATATTTTTTTGCCCATGGCTTCTAAAATCGGTTTAACCGTTGCAAAAGCTTCATCACTACCACCCACCATAAAGGTTAACGTGCCTGCAGTAGCACTGGCGGTCCCCCCCGAAACCGGTGCATCTACACACACACCACCTTTTTGTGCAATCGCTGCATGTAGTTCTTTTGCAGTTTGTACATCGATAGTGGAACATTCCATGTAGGTGATCGCTTTAGGTGCGTGCGCTAACAAACCCTTATCGCCCAAATACACCTCGCGTACATGCGTACCCGCAGGTAACATAGATACTACATAATCCACATCTTTTATAAGCTCGGCTAAACTTGCTGCGACGGTGACGCCTGATAACGATACCGGAGTTACATCGTAAACGGTTAAGCTATGCCCTGCTTTGACTAGATTCGCCGCCATAGGCCCACCCATATGACCTAAACCTATAAACCCTATTTTAGCCATTGTGTTTTCTCCTTTTGCTATTTTGGATACATTCGAGTATATACATATTACACTTCAAGATGCGAGAACAATACTTTCTAAGAGCACAGTACTAAAACGTTGTCATCCTCGACCAGGCCGCGAGGCCGCTGTCGGGGATCCAGTTTCAAATCAAGTTTTTTCTGGATCCCCGACTTCGTCGAGGATGACAAAGCTTTGATTCAAATCTATAATGTTCATCAAGATCTCGCATCTTCATTGACGATAGGTATATCTCAGCCTTCTGCTCCCTAACGGTCGCGGCTCTGTTACTCCACTACCTCTAAATGCTCAATCATCAGTTGCACATTACGTTTGCTTTGATATTCATTCACATCCAATCTATACACGGCGCGCACGCGTTCGGCGCGACGGTTTGGCCATTCATCGGTATTGATATTAAAATAAATCGCATCTAAAACGCGATGGCTACCCGGAAAACCCAATTGCAATTTTAAATGTTTGGCGCCAACGATGCGTTGATTCAGTACATTAAATTCGCCATCAAAACTGGGTTCCGGAAAAGCCTGCCCCCACGGCCCGCCCTCACGTAATTGAGTCGCCATATCTAAAGTATATTCGTCTAAAGCCAGTTCGCCATCACTGTAATACACCCCTTGTAAATCGTCTGCCGTTAAACATTTACTTATTTCAGCAGCAAAAGCCTCGCTAAATGCGGCAAAATCTTTTTCATTTAAACTTAAGCCCGCGGCCATTGCATGACCACCGAAACTAAGTAGCACCCCCGGACAACGTTTATCCACTAAATCTAATACATCCCGTATATTAACGCCTTTCACCGAGCGCGCTGAGCCTTTTAATACTGTACCCTCATTGTGGGCAAAAGCAATCACCGGGCGGTGATAGGCTTCTTTAATGCGCGAAGCTAAAATACCAATGACCCCTTGATGCCAGCTGCGATCGTATAAACACAAACCTGCGGGTAGATCTTTGCCTTCGCCTAAATGCAGCGCTTGAACGATTTGCATCGCTTGCAATTGCATATCATCGCCTATTTGTTTACGTTCTTCATTTAGCAACGACAGTTGTTCGGCAATATGGCGTGCGTGATCGTGATCTTCTGTCAGCAAACACTCAATGCCCAAGGACATATCGTCTAGACGTCCAGCGGCATTTAAACGCGGTCCTACACCAAAGCCCAAATCTGTGGCCACTAATTGATGTACGCTACGGCCCGAAGCTTCTAATAAAGCACGTATCCCTGGGCGCATACGCCCTAAACGCATACGTTTTAAACCTTGATGCACTAAAATACGATTATTGCGATCTAATGGCACTACATCGGCCACGGTACCTAAAGCCACTATATCTAAAGCATGCGCTAAATTAGGCTCGACAATATTATTTTCTTGAAACCAATTCAATTCTCGTAAGCGCGCACGCAACGCTAATAACAAATAAAAAGCAACGCCCACTCCAGCCAAAGCTTTACTCGCAAAGTGACAGCCCGGTTGATTGGGATTAATGATCACTTCCGCAGGCGGCAGAGTATCTCCAGGCAAATGGTGATCGGTGACAATTACCTTCATGCCCAACTCGTGCGCTTTGGCTATACCTTCGTGACTGGAGATGCCGTTGTCCACGGTGATGATCCAATCTGGGTTGCGCTCTTTGGCCACCAACACAATTTCCGGTGTTAAACCATAACCGTATTCAAAACGATTCGGTACTAAATAATTCACTTCTTGTAAACCAAAAGAACGTAATACAGAAACTAACAAAGCCGCACTGGTAGCACCATCGGCATCGAAATCGCCAATGATCAATACTCGCAATTGTTGTTGTAACATCGTCACACAATATTGCGTGGCAAGTTCTATATTGAGTAAATCATGATATGGTAACAATTGATTGAGTTCGTGATCCAATTGGGTCATATCCGACACATCACGCGCAGCATAAATACGTTGCAATAAAGGCGGTAAATGGCCGCTTAATTTTTGTTGATTATTTTCATTGGCGCATCTGCGCACAATCTTTGGCATATTATTGTGCCTTTTTGGCGAAGTGTAGCGCTAAATACAGCGTTTGTAGCGTAGTAATCGCCGCTAAAACCACCCAAAATGCCAATACATAACCAGCCCAAATCGGTTGGAAAATACTAACCAGTATTACCAACAGCATTAAAGGATACATCTCGCCGCGATTTAAGATCCGCCAAATCTTGGTTTCATTGGGATCGTCTACCGCTTTTCTATGATTAGCATAAGCGACTTCAAAAGACGGCATGATGGCACAAAATACGGCAAGCGCCACCCAAGAACCCAAAGACAAATAGGGCGTGATGATCGCCAGTTTAAAATAAGAGAAAATCACGAAAAAATCGACGAAGCGATCTAAGCTGCCATCCAGAAAAGCGCCATAATGGCTACTCTTTTCACCGGCCCTAGCGACTGCACCATCGATGACATCAAATAGGCCTGCTAAAATAAAAAAGATAAGGCCTGTGATAGTATAAGCATGGGCAATAAACACATAACCCAAAATACCCACCAGCAACGTTATCCAGGTATACGCATTGGCACTAAGTGGAAAACGTAACATGCGCTGTCCCAATTGCTCGGAGGTGCGCTGCCACCACACACATTTCTCTTTGATCATTTTAGGTCCTTGGTAGAGTAACGCCCACTTGTCCTTGATATTTACCCTTTCTATCGGCATAAGAAACGGCGCATTCTTCATCCGATTGTAAAAAGATCATTTGCGCAATGCCTTCATTGGCATAAATTTTTGCAGGCAGTGGTGTGGTATTGGAAATTTCCAAGGTCACATGTCCTTCCCATCCTGGTTCTAATGGCGTCACATTAATGATTTGCCCACAACGCGCATAAGTGGACTTCCCCAAACAAATGCACAATACATCGCGCGGAATACGAAAGTATTCGACAGTACGCGCTAAGGCAAATGAATTTGGCGGAATGATGCACACATCTGTTTCTATATCCACAAAGCTATTTTCGTCAAAGGCTTTAGGATCGACAATGCTGGAATTAATATTCGTGAAAATTTTAAATTCCCTGGCACAACGCACGTCATAACCATAGCTGGAAGTACCGTAAGAAATAATGCTGTGGCCATCTATTTGACGCACTTGTTCATTACAGTAAGGCTCTATCATGCCATGGGTTTGG
>JAJXVQ010000109.1 GCA_021782065.1 Pseudomonadota bacterium | reverse complement strand
GATATTTGTCGCTTTAAGCGCGATCCTGAAGACGTGCCTTATTCGCCTACCTTATTAGCCGTGGTGGCCATGTGCCAATGGGGTTTGGCCTTTTTAGCTTGGACCAACAGCAAGAATTGGCAGTATGGTCTTTTGGCTGCCACCATCTATGTAGGTACTTTGTTGCTGTTGCCTTATCTAGTCCTGCTGGCTGCCCATAAAACGGCGCGTTATGTACAAATGCAGGCGGCTTTGTTGGGCACATCGTTGTTGCTTAATCTAGTAGCGGCAATCCTTATCGTTTCCAGCTCTTTTCTAGCTGAAGGCATTCCCTTTTTACAGTATTTGGTTTTATTCGTCATCGTCTTGATGGTCGTCTGGGCGATAGCCGTACAGGGCAAAATCTATCAATCAGCGCTAGAAAAATCGCGTTTTGTAGCAGTTTGCATCGCTGTATTTGTGTTATTGGCCAGTTCCAATATATTTGAATGGACGATGCGTTTATTACAATGGATCAAGGCCAGCGTGTTATGAGTAAACATCTGCACATCTTAGGGATTTGCGGCACTTTTATGGGTGGAATTGCTGCCCTTGCTAAGGAAGCGGGTTTTAGCGTCAGCGGCGCTGATGAAGCTGTATATCCGCCCATGAGTACACAATTAACGGCTTTGGGTATAGCATTACACCAGGGTTATGATGATACCTTGTCACAGGCTATGCCAGATGCAAACTATGATGAAAACTCTGATTTTGAAACGAAGCGTTGTCATCCTCGGCCGAAGGCCGGGGATCCAGTTTCAAATCAAGTTTTCCTGGATCCCCGGCCTTCGGCCGAGGATGACAATGATGATGACATCGTTATAGGCAACGCCTTATCCAGAGGCAAGCCTATTATCGAAGCCATTTTGGCACGCAATTTTCCTTATTCATCGGGGCCAGAATGGCTGTACCGAGAAATTCTACAACAACGTCATGTCATCGCTGTTTCCGGCACGCATGGTAAAACCACCACGGCGAGTTTAATTGCGTGGGTCTTAGAATATGCAGGATTAAAACCAGGCTTTTTAATAGGCGGTGTTCCGGAGAATTTTGGTATTTCGGCGCGTTTAGGCGATAGCGAATTTTTTGTCATTGAAGCCGATGAATACGATAGCGCTTTTTTTGATAAACGCTCTAAGTTCATCCATTATCATCCGCGTACCTTAGTGATCAATAACTTAGAATTCGATCACGCGGATATTTTTGACAATCTAGCCGATATTCAAAAACAATTTCATCATTTGCTGCGCATTGTGCCCAGCAATGGTACGGTTATAGTGCCTGCTAACGATACCGCTATCCAGGAAGTTTTAGATTTAGGTGTGTGGACGCCGGTGGTGTATTTGGGACAAGATTTTAAAGCGCAATCCTTAAAAGACGATGGCAGCGAATTTAAAGTATATTATCAAGACAAAGAACAAGGCACGGTGCATTGGAATTTATTAGGGCAGCACAATATACACAATGCATTGGCAGCGATTGCCGCTGCACATGCCGTAGGCGTGCCCATTGCCACCGCCATAGCTGCAATGCCCGCATTTAAAAATGTGAAACGTCGCATGGAGAAAAAGGGCGAGGCACATGGTGTGAGTATTTACGATGATTTTGCGCATCACCCAACGGCAATCGCCACCACCTTACAAGGCTTGCGTGCGCGCATAGGGTCAGCGCGTTTATTTGCTTTATTGGAATTGGGCTCTTATACCATGCGTACCGGCGTACACAAAAAAACCTTGCCACCATCGTGGTTCGATGCCGATGAAATCGTTATCATCCGTCCAAATCCAGATTGGGGCGTAGATGATTTAATCGCTGCTTCAAAACGTCCCGTGACGGTATTAGATACTCTAGAAGCTATAGTTGAGCATTTTAAAGCAAAAACGAAAGCCGGCGATCATCTCGTTGTAATGAGCAACAAAGGCTTTGGTGGTATACATCAACAATTATTACAAGCGCTGTAAATCATGACTAGCAAAATTGCTGCCATACAAATGTGCTCTAGTGAGAATGTAGATGAAAATCTGCAGACAGCACATCGTTTAATAGGCGAAGCGGCAAAACAAGGCGCAAAGCTGGTTGCCTTACCAGAAATGTTTCCTTTAATAACGGATAAAAGCGATCTGAGGCTACATGCTCGCGAATCCTTTGGTCAGGGCAAAATACAGGATTTTTTAGCACACACGGCACAGCAATATGGTGTGTGGTTAGTGGGCGGTACCGTGCCTATACTCAATCAGCAAGGCGATAAAGTCCGCGCGGCTTGTTTGGTCTATAACGACCAAGGGGTAAGGGTCGCGCGTTACGATAAAATACATTTATTCGATGTGGTATTATCCACTACGGAATATTATCGCGAATCCGATACTGTCGAAGCCGGAGAAAACAGCGTAGTCGTGGAAACGCCTTTTGGACGGTTAGGCCTAGCCATCTGTTATGACGTGCGCTTTCCAGAATTGTTCAATGAACTCTTTAGAAAGGGCGCGGAAATTATAGTCTTGCCATCGGCTTTTACCGTTAAAACGGGGGAAGCGCATTGGCATGTATTGACGCGCGCTCGTGCCATCGATACTTTTTGTTATATGGTAGCACCTGCACAAAGTGGTACTCACGCCAGTGGCCGCCGGACTTATGGTCATAGTGTCATTATCGATCCTTGGGGAACCATTATTGCTGAATGTAAAGCAGAAAAGTCAGGCAGTGTGTGTGCTGAAATTAATTTAGAAGAAATAGCGCATGTGCGTAAAGCCATACCTATAGGAGATTATAAATAAAAATGTCTATTGCAGCCTTATTAAACGATAATACTAAAATCAATACGACGGTGAGCATTGAAGGGTGGGTGCGTACGCGCCGCGATTCGAAAGCGGGCATGTCCTTTATTGCTTTATACGATGGCTCTTGTTTTGCAACAGTGCAAATCATAGCGCCCAGCGATTTACCGAATTATGAGAATGAAATATTAAAGCTGACTGCGGGTTGTTCCATACGCGTCGTGGGTACATTGGTGCCTTCAGAGGGGCAAGGACAAACGGTGGAAATAAAAGCTGAAAATGTCACGGTGATTGGCTTTGTAGACAATCCGGAACTATACCCTATTAGTCCCAAACGACATACTTTAGAATATTTACGTGAAGTACAACATTTGCGTCCGCGCACAAATATTATAGGCGCCGTGGCCAGAGTGCGTCACAGTGTGGCGCATGCGATACATGAATTCTTCCATCAACAAGGCTTTTTCTGGCTTAATACACCTATTATCACCACCAACGATTGTGAAGGGGCGGGTGAATTATTTCGCGTTAGCACATTAGACTTATATCATGTTCCTAAAGACGATCAAGGTAAAGTGAATTTTAGCGAAGATTTCTTTAGCCGCGAAGCTTTTTTAACCGTGTCTGGGCAGCTCAATGCTGAAGCCTATGCCTTGGCTTTATCGAAGGTTTATACTTTTGGACCTACTTTTAGAGCTGAGAATTCGAATACCAGCCGCCATTTAGCGGAATTCTGGATGATAGAACCTGAAATGGCTTTTGCGACATTGAAGGAAGATGCTGCTTTAGCCGAAGCACTGTTAAAATATGTATTGACCACAGTATTACGCGAACGCGCCGATGATATGGCATTTTTCAATGAATGGGTAGATAAAACGTGTCTTGCTCGTTTAGATCAGGTCATTACGAATGACTTTGTGACGATGACTTACAGTGAAGCGGTGGCGGTGTTAGAAAAAGAAAATAGCCGTTTTGAATATCCCGTCAGTTGGGGGATTGATCTGCAATCCGAACACGAGCGTTACTTGGCGGAGCAATATGTAAAAGGACCGGTGATCTTGACGGATTATCCTAAGGATATTAAAGCTTTTTATATGCGTTTAAATGACGATGGTAAGACTGTGGCGGCTATGGACGTATTAGCGCCCGGCATAGGCGAAATCATCGGCGGCAGTCAACGTGAAGAGCGTTTAGATGTGTTAACACAGCGCAT
>JAJXVQ010000108.1 GCA_021782065.1 Pseudomonadota bacterium | reverse complement strand
CAAACTTAAATCCAATACAAAATTAGAACGTTGTCATCCTCGACGAAGTCAGGGATCCAGTTTTAATTAGGGCTTTTTCCTGGATCCCCGACTGCGGCCTCGCGGCCTGGTCGAGGATGACAAAGCTTTAGCTAAAAATCAGCGTATGGCACAAGTTCGAATACTGATATGTGAATATATACCTAATTTAAGGACCTTATCATGACCATTGCTACAGCAAATAGACTAAAAAAACTACAGCCTTCGCCTACTATGGCTATGAATGCCAAGGCCCGTGCCTTAGAAGCCCAGGGCATAAAAATCTTGAGTTTAAGCGTGGGTGAACCCGATTTTGATACCCCGAAATACATCTGCAAAGCCGCCATTGAGGCCATAAACAGCGGTTTTACTCGCTATACTGCCGCCGATGGCATCGCTCCGCTTAAAGCTGCGATTCAAGATAAATTTAAGCGCGACAATCAATTAAGCTATAACGCAAACGAAATTATTGTAACCTCAGGCGCCAAACAAGCCTTAGCGAATGCCTTCTGTGCGATATTGAATCCAGGTGACGAGGTTATTATTCCAGCGCCCTATTGGGTGTCTTATCCAGACATGGTGATATTGGGCGAAGGCATCCCTAAATTTATTTACGCCGATCACACACAAGATTTTAAAATTACCGCTGAGCAATTAGAAGCAGCCATCACACCGCGCACGCGAATGTTTGCTATCAATAGTCCCAATAACCCTACCGGCATGATTTACAGCGCTGAAGAGTTAAAAGCTCTGGCCGAAGTATTAAAAAAACATCCCAATATCATCATTCTATCCGATGACATTTATGAACATTTAATCTGGAGCGATCTACCTTTCGCTAATTTACTCATGGTTTGCCCTGAATTAAAAGATCGCATTATCGTCGTCAATGGCGTTTCAAAAAGCTATGCCATGACCGGCTGGCGCATAGGCTATGCCGCAGGTCCGGCTGAAGTGATCAATCAAATAAAAAACATACAAATGCAAACCACTTCTGCGCCCAATTCTATAGCACAAATGGCCGCATTAACTGCCATCACTGGCCCTCAAGATAGTATTCCGTTAATGAACAAACAATTTAAATTGCGTCATGATTTTCTAGTCAAAGCATTGAATGCGTTGCCCGGCGTAAAATGTGTGCCCGCACAAGGTGCATTTTATCTATTGCCGGATTTTAGCGATTGGTTAAAGCAACATCCAGAAATCGGCAACGATGAGCAATTGGCTGAAACTTTACTGACAGAAATTCACATCGCTACCGTCGCAGGTACACCCTTCGGTGCACCTAACTGCATACGCTTATCTTTTGCGAGTAGCATGGATACATTGGAAGAAGCAATGCGACGGTTAGAGAAGTTTGTGAAGAGATAAGGTAATTACTCTCTGCGACCGTTAGAGCATGGTGGAGTAAATATTTACCTTCTAGTCTGGCTTGATTCTCTACAGTATTTTGTTATAATGGACGCCATCGATAACCTATGGATTTGAACCTTATGTGCATTAGCCCATTGATTACTAAGAACATTTTAAACATCGCCGCCTACCGTTTTGTGGACGTAGACCAGCTGCCGGAGCGTAGGGAGATTTTATCCGCATTGTGCCAAAATCTGTGCTTAAAGGGCTCTATACTGCTGAGCGCTGAGGGTATAAACCTCTTTTTGGCTGGTACCGAGGACAATATCAATACTTTTATAAGCTATTTGAATGGAAATCCCTTCTTTAAGCCACTGGGTATGGCTGCTGCTACCTATAAAAAAAGCTGGTCAGCAACTCAACCCTTTAACCGCATGTTGGTCAAGTTAAAACAAGAGATTATTCCTTTAGGGTTGCCGGAGATCCGACCCAGTCAGCACACAGCTCCCGCCCTACCACCACAGCTGTTAAAGCAATGGCTGGATGAAGGCATCGATTTTACTTTATTAGACACCCGCAACGATTACGAAATACGCTTAGGTACCTTTGAAAAAGCAACTGTATTGGACTTACAGCATTTTCGTGATTTTCCCAGTGCTTGTGCGGCTCAACTGCCCGAAGACGCTAAACAAAAACCAATGGTCATGTTTTGCACAGGAGGCATACGCTGTGAAAAAGCCTCCGTTGCCTTAGAACAACAAGGTTACACCCAAGTCTATCAACTGGAAGGTGGCATTCTAAATTATTTCGAACAATGCGGCGGCGCGCACTATAGCGGCGATTGTTTTGTATTCGACAAACGCGTGGCATTGGATCCCAACTTAGAAGAAACTAAAGCGGCACTCTGTTATCGCTGTTTAAATCCATTGACTGAAGCCGAACAACAAAGTCCAGACTATGTGGTGGATGTATCCTGTCCTTATTGCATAGATCAGCAGAAAAAGAAAGCATTGTAATGATCCATGTTAAATGAAACGCAGATCATAAACCAACTCAAAGCACATTTCCCGCAATACATAGGCGATGATGCCGCGGTTATCCCGGCCAGTGGCGATCAAAGTTATATCATCAGCAAAGATTTGTTAGTAGAAGATATACACTTTTGTACATCTTATTTTAGCGCTGCGAATCTAGCCCACAAAGCCTTACAAGTTAACTTAAGTGATATCGCGGCCATGGGTGGCAAAGCACAATTTGTATTGTGTGGCATTGCCATCCCAATGGAACAAGCTCAATATGCACAAGACTTTCTCGCAGCATTGGTAACCGCCTGTAAAGATGCGAATGTCATATTAATAGGCGGTGACACCACTCGCTCTACCGATAAATTATTTATCAGCATCAGCGTCATCGGCAGTAGCATCACAGACAATATCAAATATCGTTCTATGGCTAAAATAGGCGATGCAGTTTGTGTGGTAGGTAATTTAGGCTATGCGCATTTAGGGTTGGTTGCTTGTGAACATTCTCTACCCGATCTACAAAATTATAAAAATGCATTTTTATGCCCAACGGCTAAAATGCATGAAGGCTTATGGTTGGCTGAAAAACCTGGCGTTAATAGCATGATGGATATTTCAGATGGACTGTACATCGATTTAAAAAGATTGTGTGAGTCATCTCAGGTAGCAGCACATATTGAGTTAAATGATTTACAACCCTCAGCTGCATTTAAAAATGTGTGTGACCGTTTGCAACTCGATGCCGTTAACGTTATGCTAACCGGCGGCGAGGATTATGGCTTGTTATGCTCTGTGGATAACGTACATTATGCCCAACTTGCTGAAGATTTCAACCACAAATTTGGTTATCCTCTACAACATATAGGCAATATTGCCGCTGGCGCCAATGTTCATTTCACCGAGAATACAGTGCCTAAACAGCTAGCGTTAAAGCCGTTTTCACATTTTGGTGAAGAGTCGTAATCTTTACTTATCATGGTAACTATCTACGGTCACCGCCATAGTTGCCACCATAGCCTCCGCGATAGTAATCATCACGGTCACCGCCATAGTAACCGAGGCCAACAGGATTAACGACAGAGTAAACAACGGGATTAACAGTAGAGTAACCACTGAGGCCACCGCCATAATAACCATTATTATTCCAATAAACGTTATTTGGGGTTCCCCAATAGTAACCACTCGTACCAGCATAATAGGGCGTATAGTTACTATTGTTATAATACCCAGGCGTACTAACGACCCCTGGTCCACAGCCGACTTGCAGCAAACAAACAATACTTAAAGTCCCTATTACCAAACCCTTCTGTATATTCTTATACATAATTCGCTCCTTATTTTTCTATTTAGCGAAACAACCCCTAATCCATTGATATAACAGACTAGGGCTACTTGAGTATGGTCTTTTTTTGAACAAAATACAAGCGAGACATCTCCTTCGATAACAATAGATTCTCTGCTTTTAAGCCTCTCTTCATTTTTAAAATGAATTTGATAAAAAACATTGCTGAGGAACAGTGGACACTTAGGAAAAGTCGGTTAGAATGAAAGATTATGTTTACATAGACGAAGTATAGGTCACCTGATTCAAGTACAGAGCATTGCCAGAACCGCGTTACCCTA
>JAJXVQ010000010.1 GCA_021782065.1 Pseudomonadota bacterium | reverse complement strand
CCACAAGGGCCGTATATTATGCCCACACCCATGATGAACATAGTGAATGGTGGTGCGCATGCGGATAACACCATCGACATACAAGAATTTATGATCATTCCAGTAGGAGCGCCCTCGTTCAAAGAAGCGTTGCGCTATGGTGCTGAGATATTCCATGCATTGAAAGCATTGCTAAAACACAAAGGCTTAGTTACCGCGGTGGGGGATGAGGGTGGTTTTGCACCCAATTTAGCGAGCAATGTGGCGGCAATGGAACTTATTTTAGAAGCTATTACGACTACGGGATTGGCTGTGGGTAAAGACATAGCCCTTGCTTTAGATGCCGCAAGCTCGGAATTTTATCGTCAGGGGCATTATGAATTAGCTGCAGAGGGCCGCTCCTTAACGGCTGCCGAGTGGATTGATATGCTGCAATCTTGGGTCAAGCAATATCCGATTGTTTCTATAGAAGATGGCATGGCCGAAGAAGATTGGGATGGATGGGCACAATTAACTACGGAGCTGGGTAAAAAAGTGCAGTTGGTGGGGGATGACCTCTTCGTGACTAACACGGTGTTGCTGCAAAAAGGCATACAAAACCATATTGCCAATGCCATTTTAATCAAACTTAATCAGATAGGGACTTTAACTGAAACCTTAGCGGCGGTGGCAATGGCGCAAAAAGCGCATTATGGCTGTGTTATGTCACATCGTTCCGGGGAAACTGAAGACACTACTATAGCCGACTTAGCTGTGGCTACGGGTTGTGGGCAAATCAAAACGGGATCTCTCTGTCGTAGCGATCGCATTGCTAAGTACAATCAGTTGCTGCGTATCGAGCAGGAATTGGGGACGGAAGCGATATATCTTCCAATTTTTTCATAACTTAGAGGCAAAACTGCTTACAAAAAACTTTGTTTTCGTCTACAATAAAAAAACGGGAGAATTTTAATATGATTGTGGATGCGCGATGAAATCAGTATTGGTGGGCATGATGCTCGTTTTGGGAACTTTACAATATAAACTATGGGTTGCATCGGACGGCGTGCGCGGTGTAACAGCCTTGCAAAATGAGATCAGCACTCAGCAACAGCGCAATGAAGCTTTGTCTGAAGACAATGCCGTTTTGCTCCAACACATCGATGCTTTAAAAACGGGTGGTACGGCAGTGGAAGCGCGTGCTCGTGATGAATTAGGCATGGTTAAAAGCGGCGAATCATTTTACCAAACAATAGGTTAACAATTAATGCGCATTCTCTTGAGTAATGATGATGGTGTCTATGCTCCTGGTTTAATGGTATTGTACCAATCTTTACGAGAAATCGCCGATATAGACGTTGTTGCCCCCGATAGAAACCGCAGTGGTGCCAGCAGCTCTTTGACCTTGCACAATCCCTTACGGATACACCGTCTGGAAAATGGCTTTATTAGCGTAGAAGGTACCCCTACGGATTGTGTGCACTTGGCTTTAACGGGCTTATTATCCGAATTGCCTGACTTAGTGGTTTCCGGCATTAACGAGGGCGCGAACCTAGGCGATGATATCTTATATTCGGGTACGGTAGCAGCTGCCATTGAAGGACGTTCCTTGGGTTTACCATCTATAGCCATTTCTTTGGCGAGCCGAGAATGTCGTTATTACGAGACGGCAGGGCAGGTGGTGGCGCGTATCGTCAAGCGTTTAATGGGCGACAAACTTCATTTAGGTGCAATGACTATCTTGAATGTGAATGTGCCGGATTTACCCTATCAAGCTTTACAGGGTATAACCGTGACCCGTTTAGGCACGCGCCATGTTGCAGAGCCCGTCATACGTGAAAAAGATCCCCGTGGCCACGATATTTATTGGATTGGGCCTTCAGGGGGTGAAGCCGATGCGGGGCCTGGCACCGATTTTTATGCCGTGAACGATGGCAAAGTCTCGGTTACCCCATTAATGATCGATTTTACCCATCATGCGGTTATGAATGGTATAGGTGATTGGCTGGTGAAAATGGAAGAGGGCGCGACAAAATGAATCGTTGTCGCCGTATTCTAAGTTTGGGTTTTATTTTATCAATAGCGGTTGCCGCTTGTAGTTCACACGAAGCGCCTACAGCACCTATAGTCAATGGCTGGCATGAACCTATTTCCAAGCAAGGGGTTTACATAGTTCGCCCTGGCGATGGTTTATATGCTATTGCTTGGCGCTATGGTTTGGATTACCGCAATATCGTGCGCATCAATCATCTTTCTGAACCTTATACATTACAAACCGGACAAAAACTTTATTTAGTACAGCCTACCGCGCAAGATAAAAAAATGGCAGCCGCTATGGCAGCTAAACCGGCTACAACTCACACTGTCAAGGCGACTACAACTAAACCTGCCGCAACTAAAGCTGCAGCTCAACCGCAAAGTGCTGCTGTAGCGCAACCGTCCAAGAAAGCAGTGCCTGCCGCTGCGGCCACAAAAACGAGCACTGCCGCAATAGCTTCTGATTTAACGTGGAAATGGCCTGCAGAAGGCACGGTCGTGCAAGGCTTTAATGCCAATAGTGCACAAAATAAAGGGATTAATATCGTTAACAAGGCGGGCACTCCTATTAAAGCAGCCGCAGCGGGGCAAGTGGTTTACAGCGGTAGCGGCTTACCGGGCTACGGTTACTTGATCATCATTAAACACAACGATATTTATTTGAGCGCTTATGCACACAATAGCGCTGTCTTGGTAAAGGAAGGACAAAAAGTAAAAGCCGGTCAAACCATCGCACGCATGGGCGATACTGGCGCCGACAAAGTGATGCTCCATTTTGAAATCCGCCGCCGCGGCCAGCCTATAGATCCAGAAACGCTGTTGCCGAATTAGAGTAAAAGCCCAAGAGGATGCTGTGATTTTGCGCTGTTTTTGTGAGAAAACCCCTAAGTCTGGGGAGCAATGAAACTGCTGCCTAGCGCAGCAGAGGATCCTCGACCTTCTTGATATCCAAAAAACCTAGGGGAATGACCTGCACTACCAGAAGAAGATGCGCCATTCAGGTTAATCTCCCGATCTATCTCTGCTCGCTGCTGACATTTATTAACCAGTGCTGCCAATTTTTCTATGGCGCTAGGTTTACAGAGCTCCAATAATGCGTATGGGTTGATTTCCTCTGATAACCTCTCATCCTCATCGTCCGATGAAACTGTATCAAAATGATGGCCAATATAATCTCTGTGCATCAAAAATGGATTATCACGCATATTAAAATCTTTTAAGATTTGACCCAACATAAAATTAAAGGCTTTTAAAATCCCATGAAACGGCCGAGAGAGCTCATATTTACCATCTAAGGCCAAGCATAATGCCTCTTCCGAAATCTTCAAATAATCGTCATAAAGCCGATCTAATATTTCTATCTTAGAATAGAAAACATTTGTTGGAAAGTGGATAGAAATATCCATTTGTTGCGCAGGCTCCCCACGTGATAATGCATCGAAGGTATGTCTTAATTTTTTAACGACATCTCTTGCTATTTCTACTATGTAATTTGAATTTGAAAACCCTTGTTCATACTGATGCATAATCGAATTTCTTATGTTCATCGCCTCATCGGCAGAACAAGGAGCATACTGTTCTAGACCAAACTTATGCATTTTTGAAATTCTATGAAAAATACGCATCACATAGTAACAACTTCCATAAAATTGACATTGAAACCAGATTTTAGGATCTGATAGATATAGATCGATTTTACTGCAATCAATTATATTCTCTAAAAGATCTACATCCGAACGCAATGTCTTAAGATAAGTTCCCCACTTTCTAGACTTCTTAATAACGAATTCTTTCCCTTTATCCGCCTTCTTAGCCGATTCTTTCTCTTTCCCCTTACCCTTATCTTTATTTTTTTTTGTTTCATCTATTTTGATTAACTTTCTTTGTTTCTTTTCTTCCTCCCATCTCCTTCTGTCCAACTCTCTTTGCTTTTGTTCAGCCTCTTGTTTGCTTTCTAGTTCTTGTTGTCTTACCAGTTCTTGTTTATTTTCCTCTTCAGCGGTAGCAATTTTCCGTGTCAGCTCATCAAGGTTTTTATTAATACTATTCATTACTGTTTGCTCGTGATCTAATTTCTCTAAAAGAATAGCTGTTTCATGAACTATTTCCTCGTATAAAGTTCTTGCCTGTTGGTGGAGGTCTTCCAGTTGCTGGTGTTTTAGATCCGGCTCCTGAACCTTAACCCTCAGCTGTTGATAGGCTGCCTTATACCGCTCTAAACGGCCCATGAAAATGTCAATTTTAAAATCATGAAGCGAAGCAATGTGTTTATCGATTTTAGCGAAAAGACCTTCACAGCGACTATCAATACCCAATGAATGGGATTCTTTTTTCAACCTGGGAAGTGTATTCACTACACGTATGTGGTTAACGTTAATATTTGATTGCTGTTGTTCATATGTGTTTCCTGTTTTTTGATCAAGACGAAATTTTATATGCTCTAAATACAACAATATTTTTTTTCGCAATGCTTCTACATCAGGGCTGCTAATAGGTATTTCGGCAGGTTTTGGCAGCACTCTTTTGTTGTCACTTACTACAACAGCTGTCTTTTTCTGAGCTTTAACAATAGGTGCTGTTTGAATGGATAGCGGCTGCCGCTTATTATACGCATAATACATAATAGCGGTGAGTGCAACAATGAGTGTGCTCGCTAAAACAGCTCCATGTTGATGTAGAGATGACTTATCCACTACATCCTTATCCTTAACGACGTGCAATGTTTCAGCCGGGATGGCCTT
Organism: Pseudomonadota bacterium; assembly: GCA_021782065.1. The sequence continues at coordinate 14,419 of JAJXVQ010000010.1, read as the reverse complement.
ATATTTAAGTAACACGCGTTTCATCTCTAATGAGGGATTTTTTTGCCAACATGCCGCCAGAGTCATTCCATCTTTAACAGAATGAGTTCCCTCACCCTCGACTCTAATTGTTATTGTTGGATCAGCACCATTTCTTAATAGTAACTCTGCTAAATAAACATCTTTGAGAATGACGGCTTGGTGTAATTCAGTCAGATAAATCCTGTTCATGCTATTAAATTCAAGTGGTCTCATGCTATTAAGATCAATCGGTCTTGGAATATTTATTTTTTGTCCACGATTTATCAGTTCTTGCACTATATCCAAATTCCCTTCATTACAGGCGGCGCTGAAGACTGAAAGTGCATCAGAACTCTCTGATAAGGATTCGCCGAGTTCTAGTAGGGTAGTCAACATTTTAGGTTCATCATAAATTGCAGCAAGATGCAGCAAGCTAATAGGGTTTCCATGAATAAATTCAACAAAATCGCCTTGATAAGCACCTTGTTTAACCAAATGATCAAACGCTCTTTGATCGTGATTTTTTATCGCTGCCGCTAGCAAGTTTTTACCGTGCTTTAACGCTTCATCCGTTAATTTTTTGGCAGGGTGGAGTTGTACGGCCTCGTTTTGTATATATACACTTAACCATGGTATCGCTTGTTGGCGTTCTGAAAAGGGAGTCATCCCTTTAGATAATAACAGTATATTTAATTCTTTCAGCCAGTGATGTTCAGATGCTATTATCCCAGCATTTCGTCCTTTTTTATCGCGTATATAGGGACTTGCACCACCGTCAAGCAATTCTTCTGCTTGTTTTAAGTTATGATGAAAAATAGCGACACATAATGGTGTAATACCTTCATTATTCTTTGCATTTACGTTTGCTCCTGCGGCAATATAATTGGGAATAGAACTTGATTTACTATTGCCAGCAAGTGTGTGTAGCGCGGTTTCTCCCTCAACTGTCGCTTGATTGACATCAAGCCCTCGGTGTAAAAAGAAATTAGGGAGCCTGACATCCTGTACCGCCGAGGATAATATCATCCAATTATACCCACGAGGTAATAGATAATTCCTATCTACTGTTGGAAATAACCGCACCACATCATTATAGCGTCCTAACAATATAGCCAAACAAAATTCATAGCTTTCGCCATTTGAGAAGGTCCAGTGATCGCTTTTGGGGGATCCATCTTTATCAACATAAGTTTCATAGATACACGTACCCACGCTTCTTCCCAAGGGCTGTATGTGAAATCCCGGGTATGGGTTTCTATTAGAATTTTCAAATATTTTCTTATTGATTTGATTAAATGTTTCTTCCCCCTGAAAGTGTACTGTGGATTCCTGCGTTGCTGTGTTGACACCGATTAAATCCGCTGGTTTAAACAGATAGGATTGTAACAATTCTTTCATTTTGTTATTGTTATTCTTTATAGCCATCTCTACCAATAACGGGTAGGGCTGCGCTCTACCATATTTTAGCAACGTATAGGCCAGTCTATTATTATTATAATGCACCGCGAGAAATAGGTGGGTTATAGGCACCTCTGAAACAAGATCAATTTTCACGGGTATTTCGGGATCATATCCATATTCTAATAGTAACCGCACAATTGCAAGCGCGTTTTTTTGACAAGCCATATCAAAAGCTGTTTTTCCTTCCCCATTCGCTAAAGTAAAATCAGCACCTTTACTTAATAGTTCTCTTACAACCTTTATGTTATTTTCTTGACATGCTTGATGTAACGGGGTCTGGGAGGTTATTGGCGATATAAGCGGATCGGATGACGGAAACAGAGTGGCTTTCCCTTCATCCTTTATGTCCCCAGGAATCCTTACACCACTATTTCTCTGGAGTTGCGAATAGGTTGTCGGTGCTTCGGGTAATGGAAAAAAGAAATCTACGGTTCGGGAAACATTCTTGGGTTCTGCGATGACGCTTGGAATCATTGGGCTTATGGTACGCGGAGTTTGTCTATATCTAGTAGCGAGTTCCTGTGAATTTTGGTTTTGATGCCTTAAATCATATCGCCTGTAGCCACTTGTTCTTCCTGCAAGGGTCAGCAGGATGCCGAGTATTGTCAATAGTCTCAATTGATTGAATTGGCGGTAATCGCTTCGCTCTTGTGCTTTGTTTTTTCTTAATTCTTTTCTAATCTTGGCTTGACGGTATTTCGCCGTTGGTGGCGATTTGTCCTGTGGCAACTTACTTTGCTGTCGTGCAGTCATCACTCCCTGCTTATCTATGTATAATTGAATTTGCGCTAATGACAACTCAGGCTTTTTGGGTTTCTTAATTTCGTACTTTCCTAAAGATGCACGCCAATTTGCAACACTATTATCCTTTGAATAATTTTTCATTTCCCCTCACACTATAATATTTATTGTTCTTTTACATAACCATTACCCGCTAAAAGTTGGTGGTTATTAGCAGCTTCTAGAGATTATTTTTATCCAAACGTATTATATCTCTTCCTTATTAACTTCTTGAGTGCTTATATTTTATTATCCATACAAAGTGGTAGTTTTTTCTTCAACAACTCATTCACTTGCGCGGGATTGGCCTTACCTGCAGTTTGTTTCATCACTAAGCCTACGAAATAACCGAATAAGCGATCTTTGCCGGAGCGGTATTCGGCCAATTGCGAAGGGTTTGCTAACATGATCTCATCTATGACTTTTTCTAAAGCCGCGCTGTTATTTTCTTGCACCAAGCCTTCGCGCTCTATGATCACATTGGCTTCTTCGCCGTTTGTCCACATTTTTTCAAACACAGTTTTAGCGATTTTTCCGGAAATAATATTGTCCGCTAGCTTTGATAATAAACCACCTAAGGCGCGTGCGCTGATAGGGGATTGTTCTATACCCAAGTTGTTTTTATTCAATAAAGCGGACAATTCCCCCATTACCCAATTGGCGGTGATTTTCGCTGAGGCTTTAGTATGAGCCAAGGCTTCTTCAAAGAAATCGCACAAAGCCTTGTTGCTGGTTAAGACATTAGCGTCATAAATAGTTAAGTTATACGCTTGCTGTAAGCGCAGTCGTTTTTGCCAGGGTAATTCTGGCATGGTAGCGGCCACTTCATCTATAAAAGCTTGTGATACTTCTACAGGCAATAAATCCGGATCCGGAAAATAACGGTAATCGTTAGCATTTTCTTTACTACGCATGGAGCGGGTTTCGTTTTTAGTCGAATCGTATAAACGTGTTTCTTGGACGATGGTGCCACCTTGTTCTAATACCTGAATTTGCCGCACGATTTCATACTCGATGGCTTTTTCTACGAAACGAAAGGAATTCACATTCTTGATTTCGGCTCTAGTGCCAAACTCGGGGGCACCTTTTTTGCGTACCGACACATTGGCATCGCAGCGAAAAGAACCTTCTTGTAAATTGCCATCGCAGATTTGCAGATAACATACCAAGGCATGTAAGGTTTTAAGATAAGCCACCGCTTCGCTAGCGCTGCGCAATTCGGGTTCACTGACGATTTCTAATAAAGGCACGCCAGCACGATTGAGATCGATACCGGTCATGCTGTTAAACGCATCGTGTAATGATTTACCGGCATCTTCTTCCAGATGAGCCCTAGTAATACCTATAGACAAGTTACGACCATCTTCAGTGATGACGGGCAAAGCACCGCGACCGATGATAGGGTGTTCATACTGCGTGATTTGATAGCCTTTAGGCAAGTCTGGGTAAAAATAATTTTTACGTGCAAAAATAGAGCGTTTGCCTATGTGTGCATTCACACTTAAACCAAAACGCACTGCCATCGTCAGCACTTCGCGATTTAATACCGGTAACACTCCGGGAAAGGCTAAATCTACAGCACAAGCTTGGCTATTGGGCTTAGCACCATAATGCGTCGAAGCGCCGGAAAAAAGTTTTGCTTTAGTCGCCAGTTGTACGTGTACTTCGAGGCCAATCACACTTTCCCATTCTGATTGAGTTGTAGTCATTTTTTTACTCCATAGCCGTAGGATGTTGACAATGCCAATCGCTGTGGCATTGGTATTGATGGGCGATGTTTAATAGTTTGCTTTCTTGCAGATAATGTCCCATTAATTGCAAACCTACGGGTAAGCCATCTATAAAGCCTACAGGCATGGACAATCCTGGTAAACCGGCTAGGTTTAGGGCCAAGGTATAAATATCGCATTGGTACATAGTGACTGGATCAGATATTTTTTCGCCTATCTTAAAAGCCGGCGTAGGCGTAGTCGGTGCAGCGATGGCATCCACTATCTTAAAAGCTTCATCAAAATCTTGTTTGATCAATTGTCGCGTTTTCTGTGCTTGTAGATAATAAGCATCATAATAGCCAGCCGATAATACATAAGTACCGATCAAAATACGGCGTTTGACTTCGGTACCAAAACCTTCACCGCGACTGCGCAGGTATAAATCGTTTAAGTCACGCGGATTTTCACAGCGATAGCCAAAGCGCACGCCATCATAACGCGATAAATTCGAAGAACACTCAGCAGGCGCGAGCACATAATAAGTGGGAATAGCGAGATCGGCATGAGGCAGAGAAATTTCTACCAAGATAGCGCCGAGTTTTTCTAAGACCTTTAAAGCCTCTTCTAAAGTTTTTTGCATGGGTCCATTGACATGGCTGAAATATTCTTTAGGCAAACCGATCTTTAATCCGGCAATAGAGCGGTTTAGGTGTTGTGCATAATCTTCTACGGGCACATTGAGCGCAGTAGAGTCACGTTCATCAAAACCAGCCATGGCATTTAACAACAAAGCCACATCTTCTGCACTTTTGGCGAAAGGGCCACCTTGATCCAGGCTAGACGCAAAAGCGACCATGCCGTAACGCGATACACGGCCATAAGTAGGTTTTAAACCGGTAATGCCGCATAACGCGGCTGGTTGACGTATAGAACCACCCGTATCGGTACCTGTAGCAGCAGGAACGAGTCCCGCGGCAACCGCGGCCGCGGAACCACCCGAGGAACCGCCAGGTACATATTCTCTATTCCAGGGATTGGCTACGGGGCCGTAAAAACTATTTTCATTGGAAGATCCCATGGCGAATTCATCCATATTGGTTTTGCCTAAGGTGATTAAACCCGCGTCACGGCATTTGGTAACGACGGTAGCATCATAAGGCGCTATAAAATTATCTAGCATTTTCGAGCCGCAACTGGTTTTAACACCATCGGTGCAAAATAAATCTTTGTGTGCCATGGGTAAGCCTAAGAGCGGCGGTGCATTGTCTGGCTCACGAGCGCGTAGTGCATCAGCTTTTTGTGCTTCTTGTAATGCGCTTTCTCCGGTGACGGTGATAAAAGCATTTAATTGTGGATTAAAGCGTTCAATGCGCTTTAAATAATGACTTAGCAATTCCTGGCTAGAGACTTCTTTTTTTTGCAAAGCCAATTTTAATTCAGACAAACTTTTAAAATGCATGGTTTGGTTCCAAAATAAGGGTTATTCGATGACTAGTGGTACTAGGTAATAATCTAATTGTTTAGCCGGGGCTAAGGCTTGAAATTTCTCGTGCTGGTCACTTTCGGTGACTTTATCCGCCACGGTGCGTTGTTCGCTTGCTTGGGGGTGCGCCAATGGCGTAATACCTTTAGTCTCTACCGCTTGCAACTGATCTATCAAGGTGAAAATTTGCTCAATTTCATGGTGGCAACGGTTTAATTCCGGCTCGCTTATGGCAATACGGGCTAAATAGGCTGTTTCTTGTACTTTTTTGATGGATAGGGTCATAACGGTGTCCTCTAAGCTAATAGCCATATTATCTCTAAAAAGGGTCTAGCTAGCAAATAAGCTCTATCCTTAAGATTGCCTTAATATATGCAACGTACAATCGGTGCGTTTAAGAATAAAGCCATTTAATAGAGAGATAAAAAATATGAGTGCGGAGAGTAAAAATATACAGTTTTGTTATAACGATTATCAGTATGGGCATAGTCATGTGGCTATAATCCGTTATCCCAGACCACACGATGCTGTGGCGGTGGGTTTTCCAAAGGTTCCAGTTTTAGCTATTCTAGTTAAGAATCAGGAAGATACGGTGATTAAAAGTATTGCGATGATGAATGTTGATTCATACGGATATGCATATGGAGATGCTAATGATTTTGACCATTTCAAGGCAAAGCCAGCTGATACTTTACGCTCTGAAAGAAAACAAAAACATATAAAAACATTCTTTGCACATTTAGCCGAGGCTCTGTATGAAGCTCAATGTGGTGATATAGTGAAAGTTTATTGTATAGGTAGGGAAACAAAATTTTCCAGAGGTTTTTTCCCTGCTGTTAGCCCATTTTCGGAAATTATATCTCAAGCCGTTCCCTCTATATATGAAATTATTGAAAAGAGTGATATGAAAAAATGTAGGTGTAACCTTATTAAGGTACATGGAGCACCCGATAGTTTTGCTTTAACTGGCGATGGGCGCTTTGTTAAAATGTTGGACGTTGGATCAGATAAATTGTCTGAAGAATGGCCGTTAAAGGAAGCGGATCTGGGACTCTTCATTAGAGATGTTTCAAATGTAGATGGAAAAATACTACGAGGCAAAGTATTACCCAGTGAGGACCTCCCCTTAATGATCAACGAACTTTGTGATGATAATCTTGGTGAACCAGAAGGAGATAACAATGTTGGACGTAGAGTGTTTTTTTAATTATTATTCTGTTCTAATTTTTAGCAGGATTTCTAGGTCACACTGACGTAGTATAATTTAGAGTTGTGCCTCAACGTCATAGCGCCTATAATAGCTGCCAGTAGTTTGGGCGTTCAGTTCTGCTCAGAAATTGTTCTATTTACTCAGGGGTGATATCACTATGCTTAAGAAGTTACGGGGCTTGTTCTCTACCGATTTATCGATAGACTTGGGAACAGCCAATACGCTCATCTATGTTTTACATCAAGGTATAGTGTTGAATGAACCTTCTGTGGTGGCGATACGTCAAGATGCCAATGGGCAAAAACGGGTTGCTGCCGTGGGCTTAGAGGCCAAACAGATGTTAGGCCGTACCCCAGGGAACATTACCGCTATTAGACCGCTTCGGGATGGCGTTATCGCTGACTTCCAAATCACCGAAAAAATGTTGCAACACTTCATTCATAAAGTGCACGAAAATAAAATATTGCGTCCTAGTCCACGGGTGTTGGTGTGCGTGCCTTGCGGTTCTACCCAAGTGGAACGTCGGGCTATACGTGAATCCGCCTTGGGTGCGGGTGCGCGCGAAGTCTATTTAATCGAAGAACCCATGGCTGCGGCTATAGGCGCAGGCATGCCAGTAGACGAAGCTCGTGGTTGTATGGTCGTGGACATCGGGGGCGGTACTACTGAAGTCGCTATTATTTCTTTAAATGGCATCGTGTATGCTGCTTCCGTGCGCATAGGGGGGGATCGTTTTGATGAAGCCATTATCAATTATGTACGCCGTAATTATGGCGTCTTAATCGGTGAAAGCACGGCAGAGCGCATTAAACATCAAATCGGTACCGCTTTTCCGGGTAGTGAAGTGCGTGAGTTGGAAGTGCGTGGCCGTAATTTAGCAGAAGGCGTGCCTCGGTCCTTTGTTTTGAGCAGCAATGAAGTGTTGGAAGCTTTACAAGAGCCTTTATCCGGTATCGTTGGCGCGGTACGTGTGGCTCTAGAACAAGCTCCGCCGGAATTATCTTCCGATATTGCCGAACGGGGTATGGTATTGACCGGCGGCGGCGCGTTGTTGGCTGGGCTTGACCGATTATTAATGGAAGAGACAGGACTACCGGTAATTTTATCTGAAGAACCGTTGACTTGTGTTGCCAGGGGCGGTGGGCGTGCATTAGAACTCATGAATACCATTGGGGGTGACTTTTTAATTCGTGAATAATATACTCTTCGCAGTTGATTCTTAGGCTTTGTTACCTTCGTCCCTCTAGCGCCAGTCATGTAGAATATTACACTCCTGGCGCTAGAGGGCTCGGTGCTTCATCTAAAAATCAACTGCTATGAGTATATACTTCGTCAATGAAAATGTGAGATAAAGCGTAGGCGCAACCCCCTGCCTTTGCCCAAAAGGGCAACCACAGGGGGTGTGCCTACTTAAAAAGGGGCGAGTAGTTATATGTTATTTCGTCACGCCACGGGCTTAGGACTAAGGGTATTATGCCTATCAGTATTAATGGCAGGCTTAATGGTTGCCGATCATCATTATCGCTATGTCAATAATGTGCGTAGTGCATTATCGGTGCTGTTAATACCTTTACAATATACTTTAGATGCACCGGTACAAGCTATCGATTGGTTGAAGGTAAGCGCAACTACTCAACATGAATTGGCAAGAGAGAATGTTCAGTTAAAGCAACAATTGTTGTTGATGCAAGTCAGCCTACAACAACTTATCAATATGCAACAAGAAAATAGTCAATTACGCGCCTTGTTAAAATCATCTTCACGCATCAATGGACAGTTTCAAGAAGCCAAACTGCTAGCGATGAATTTAGAGCCTACTTCAGCCGAAGTTGTTTTGGATAAAGGCAGCCGCGAAGGTGTGGCACTAGGACAGGTGGTAATCGACGTTTCGGGGGTCATGGGACAAATCATAGGGGTGACGCCTTTTACCAGTCGTTTATTGCTGATTACCGATGCGCGTAGTGGCGTGCCTGTGCAGGACGATCGCTCTGGATTTCAAGCGATTGTTGTGGGTGCGGGTGCTGGCAGGCCCTTATCGCTGATTCATGTAGCAGAAACAGATGACATCAAAGTAGGTGATCTCTTAGTGACATCCGGTCTAGGTGCGCGTTATCCAGAGGGTTATCCTGTAGGAAAAATTACGCATATAGATAGGATGCCCGGTGAACCTTTCATGAGCATAGAAGTAGGCCCCAGTGCCTTGTTAGAGCAGAGTAGGCGTGTATTGATCGTATCGCATTATCTAAATGACGATAGTAAAAGAATGGGGTATGAAGCCGCCGCAGTGCCGACTCAACCCACGGCTACGCAAGGGGCAGCACAATGAATTATCGCTTAGTATTGATTATGTTTTTAAGTTTTTTAATCGCTGGCTTACTGCAATTTTTACCGGTTTCTGAGGTACTCACTATTTGGGTGCCGCAATGGGTAGCCTTAGTGATAGTCTATTGGGCTTTGGTTTTGGATGAACGTTTTAAATTAATGTTACCGTGTTTCATAGGCCTTTGCCTGGATACCATGAATGGCACTATCTTAGGCCAACATGCTTTGGCCTTATTGCTGTTGGGGTTTATCGTTTTGAAGAATGCTAAACAATTGCGTCGTGCGCGCCGATTACAACAGATCGTTGAAATAGGTTTATTGATTTTAGGATATCAATTTATTTTATTTTTAATCCAAGGTGTAATAGGTCAGCAATTAACGGATTGGAGTTATTTTGCAGCCAGTCTTTCTAGTGCGATTATTTGGCCTTGGGTCAGTATTGTTTTGGACGATGGCTGCCGCCGTTTTGTCAAGTTAAAAGAAAAATAAATAGACTGGGAATATAATATTCCTTTTAGTACAAATCGTGTCTTGAAGGATAACGGGTATAAACGAGTCAGTAATTATAAACAATTGAGGAAAATATGCCAAAAAATATCGACATTGCTACCAAAGCCTTATTAGACCCTGCAGGCTTATCTCTCAACCAAGTCAGCCAAGTCTTGCAACGCATTTTAGGCAATGCCATAGACAGTGCTGACATCTATTTCCAGGTGCGTGAAACTTCCAGTTGGAGTTTAGAGGACAGCATCATCAAAAGAGGGACTTATGCAATAAACAAAGGGGTGGGGGTGCGTGCTGTAGCCGGTGAAAAAACAGGGTTTGCTTATTCGGATGACATTCTCTTAACGGCGTTGGCAGATGCTGCGGATGCAGCCAAGAGTATTGCCCGTCAAGGACAACAAGGGCAGTTGCAAATAGCGTCCTCTAAACTCGTCGTCCCGCGTTATGAGGCCATTAATCCTATCAGCAGCGTCGAGGACATAGATAATATTCACTTACTGCAACAAATCGATGCATTGGCGAGAAGTTTGGACAAACGGGTTAAACGGGTCATGGCCAGCATTAGCAGCGAATACGAAATCATTTATTTAATGCAAACCGATGGTACCGTTGCAGGTGATGTTAGACCCTTAGTACGCTTGAATGTCTCGGTTATCATGGAAGAATCAGGGCGTTTTGAACAAGGCTATGCGGGTGGTGGCGGACGTTACAGTGTAAAAGAATTGATAGAATCGGGTTTGGCAGAGAAATTGACTAGAGAAGCGGTGCGTGTCGGCTTAGTGAATCTAGAAGCAACAGCTTCGCCTGCGGGCATGATGACGGTGGTATTAGGTCCTGGTTGGCCGGGCATATTATTGCACGAAGCCATAGGTCATGGCTTAGAAGGCGACTTTAATCGCAAATGCACTTCGGCTTTCAGTGGTCGTATAGGTGAGCGCGTGGCTGCGAAAGGTTGCACCGTGGTCGATGACGGCACCCTAGAAAAACGACGCGGCTCTTTAACGATAGACGATGAAGGCACGCCCTCGCAATGCACTACTTTAATTGAAGATGGCATTCTTAAAAATTATATGCAAGATAAATTGAATGCAAAATTAATGGGTATGGCGCCTACGGGCAATGGCCGCAGAGAATCGTACGCTCATGTGCCTATGCCGCGCATGACCAACACCTATATGCTCGCAGGAAATCATACGCCCGAAGAAATTATCGCCAGTGTAGAAAAAGGCTTGTATGCCGTTAATTTTGGCGGTGGTCAGGTGGATATTACTTCGGGGCAATTTGTATTTTCCGCTAGTGAAGCGTATTTGATTGAGAATGGCCGTATCACTAGACCCGTTAAAGGCGCCACCTTAATTGGTAGTGGTCCCGATGTCTTAACGCGCGTGTCTATGATAGGCAACGATCTAAAATTAGATGAAGGTGTGGGTACTTGCGGCAAGGAAGGGCAAAGTGTTCCAGTCGGCGTAGGGCAACCTACATTGAAAATTGATGGTATTACCGTGGGTGGTACGGAGCAACAGTAGGGGGCAAATCATGAAAACCATTCGATTAATCCTAGGGATCGGTTTTTTATTTTTAACAACAGCATATGCTAACACGCCAACTATTGGAAATAGTGAGGATTTGCGCTTGTATACGCTAGATTGCGGTTCGATTACCGTTCACGATATCGCTTCTTTTTCCGATACTGGAGCTTATCCGCATGCAGCAATGCAATTTGCTACTCCATGCTTTTTAATTAAAAATCCTAAAGGTTGGTTGTTGTGGGATCTGGGTATGGGGGATCAATACTTAGGTCACACGGTGGAAGATACGAAGCATGATGTTTCTATCACGGTTAAAAAGTCTTTAATTCAACAATTGAAGGCCCTTGGACTGAGCCCCAATGATATTCGGTTTGTGAGTTTATCTCATACTCATTTTGATCATATGGGGAATGTATCTTTATTTCCCAATGCCGTATGGTTGATAGAAGAATCTGAATATGCTTATATCAAGCAAACTCCTTTAGCTTCTTCTCTAGATGCTACCGAAGTTGCGATTTTACAGCATGATCATAAAACTCTATTGAAAGGAGATTATGATGTTTTTGGGGATGGAAAAGTAAAAATTTTATCTACTCCTGGGCACACCCCCGGTCATGCCTCTTTGGAAATTCACTTGCCGCATAAAGGCGTGGTTATTTTATCAGGAGATTTATATCATACAAGAAAAGCGTATTCGTTAAAGCTGATCCCTTCTTTTAATACAGATCACGCACAAACACAGGCATCAATGAAGAAAGTAGATGCTATTTTAAAAAGTTCAAATGGACGCTTGGTGATTGAACATGATACAGGTGATATAGCGGCGTTGCCGCGCCCCCCCAATTATTTAAACTGAATGCCTAATTAAAGGTAACTACTCGTCTCCCTAACGGTTGCGGCCCGGCTTAAACGGATAAACCGAGCCGCGACTATTAGGGAGAGGAGGGTTGAGATATACTCTAATGCACCCAATATGAGTTTTTCTTCCTATAAGGCGCGAGTAGTTACAATTAAAGATAACTCGCAGGTAATTGAAATACAGTTTTACTCAGCCAAATAGCCTTATCGGCTTGATTAATCAGTAAAGCAAAATCCAAACTATTTTCTTTGCGAAATTTTCTAAAGATTTCAATTGGCGCGATGTTGCCGTAACCCCATACTTTATTTCTATAGGTACGATTCCAAATGGCCTCCGTAAAATCAAGTCGATTTCGGCACCAGCACGAGTACGATAATAATGGGTAGACCAATGTGTTAATAACGTTGCTTGCAATCCTTTGATGATTTCTTCTACCACAAAAGCTTCAAATGAAGCGCCAATAACGGGATGTTTATACAGTTGTTCTGTCTGTGTAATGTTCAATAGTGAATGTAATAAACCGCTGTCGCATATGTGGCCTTTGGGCATTTTAACAATAGATTTTAAAACTGAGTTTTCATAGCTAGGCAATGCACGCCATAGGAAGGTTCCTTCTGCAATAGTTAGAAACTCTTGTACTGAAGAAGTGCTAACTTCCAGCGCTCTAGCAATATCCGATTTGTTTAAGATGATGCTAGAAAGGCTGCATAACATGGTTAAGAATCGTTGATAAGCAATGCGGTTTAAGCGTGGGAATAAGTTGGCAATATCTCTATCAATATAAGTACTTTCATAATTTTCCATCCATTGCTAATAAGAGTTTTCCGATGCACTGAGTACGGGTTCTGGATAGCCTCCTTTTTGCCAGGCGATTTGCACTTCCTTTAGGTTTAAGAAAGGCGATCCCAACTGCGATAAATTCTCTCTAGTGAATTTATTTTCCGCTAGCAAATTATAAACAAGACTTAAGGGTTTCCCGAAAATCTCAACATGTAGATTCCATGGGCAGGCCATCAAATTTACATGTATTTTAGTCCAAATAAGGGCGTTTGGCAAGGGGTAGTTTTCTCCAATATGAAATGGGTCTGAACGGAGATTCGTGATTCCAACATGAGATGAGCATTTTTAATAAAGGTCAGTACCTACTCATGTCAGAAAATTACACGGATGACAAAACGGTATGTAAGCGAGGGTTACGTAAAACGACATCAAAGGACCGTTAACGGCTTTAGGCTGCGTTATATGCCAGAAGACATGCGCATTAGCAAAAATGGATGAACGCCATGACACACCTAATGGAGGGATAATAAAGAAACTGTGTGAAAGAACGCACAATAAGTATCATGAAAAAGGCTATGAACAATTAACGAATATATCGGTGTCGCACATATAAAACCTGCGCGATGGGTAAAGCTATCAAAAACAACGGTGGCGTTTTGTGTGAAAACAGCATTTTTTCAAAATATAAAACCCTTAATCTTCTCTTAAGCTTTATTTGGTATCCTGGTCTTCACTATAATAAATTAAAAAAAGGTAAGTAATAATGGCTGCAGATTCTAAAAAAGTAATTGGAAGTAGAAATGAGCAGGGACAGAGAAAATGGAAAAGAGTCATTATATTAGATTATAATATGCAGCACCCCGATATTATGGAGGCGTTTGTAAAACCTTATAGAGATCAAGGTATTGCAGTGCATAATATAACAATATCGAGCGAGAATGCAATAGAATGGCCCGAGAATCTGCCTTTCATAGATGAAGACGACAAACTCATCACTTTTGCGCATGGTTTTATTCCAGCTCAAGATTATATCCAATCGGGTTCTACACCAACTCTCCTATATGCTGCTGAGCTTGCAGAAATTATCGCCTCCCACACTAAGAAAGATATAGAGCGACTATCGATAAGTCACCTTTCATGTTATGGCGGTTTAGGCTTACAACTATACTCTCCTGAAGGGAGTTTTGCTGCCCGTTTGCTTCACTTATTGAGCGATAAAGGTATAAAAAATCCCATCATAACGGCTCTACGCCATATGCTCCTTTCTAGTAAAATAGATCCTAAACGAACTCTATCGGTGTTTAACTTTCCTCTACCGGTCGTCTCTTCTGAAAACGAAGAGAGTAATGTTACCCATGTAAATCATATAGAAAGATATGCACGACTTAATTTCCCTATAGGAAAATTACCTGGTTCAAAAGTGAGATTAAGCTTAAGCCAAGATGATAGTAAAAAATTAATTGCGGCTTATCCTTATGGCGAACCTCAAATTATGAAGGTATATGAGCTCCAGGATGATAACATTAAAAAATTATATCCAAGGTACGCAGCTGCGCGTGATAAGGTAAAAAACGAAGCAATAAAGATTCTTACCGAAGTATTGGCTGAAGCAAAGAAGGCCACTGAAGCCAGGGGCTTAGTTGTACCACCTACGGTAGTGTTCACGTAACTGTGTCAAAATAAAAAAATAGTTGGAGAAAGTTAGGTGTTATGAGGCCTACAAGCCGAAAGAATGTCAAGGTTGCGCGAAGCGCACCCGAAGGGCTTGACCTTGATATT
>JAJXVQ010000107.1 GCA_021782065.1 Pseudomonadota bacterium | reverse complement strand
AGATAATATAAGTTCAAGTCTTTTAGCGCAGCTAACCCAATTTGTGCGCGCCTATCTCATTTGGCCAGAACATATTAAGGACATCTGTATCGATGTAGCGATTTATTTTAAGAAAATGCGTTCTGATGCCTCACTTCAGAATTATACTATGCTGTTAAGCAGTCTTCTTCGTAATCGCACAGACAATAAACTTCTTCAGATAGCGTTGGACATCATTAAGCACGAACCTATGTTTGATATGACCACCATTGTTATGAACATGACTGTCATTATCGGTGACATGCTTAAGGAGCCTAGCGGAATTAAATTGACTATATTTACTCGCTTGATCGAAAACTGTGAGCCTCAACAAAGAGTAGCCATTATTCACGCAATAGCTCAGAAACAATCTGCCGATGTGACACAGCATATTGAAACAAACATGATCTGGATCATTCAAGCCATATACTTTCCAAAGGTAAGAGTTGATATCATACTGAACGTTTTAAACAACGAAAATTATACTTTGGCAATGAAAGTAGAGTTAATAGCGGGCTTCATTATTGAATTGAATGAGTTAGACCTAGCAGAATTTAATTCTGACATTTTAACTATGATACACGCAATAGAGGGGATTCGCCCTCTACTAGACCACACCACCAATGCTAAATTACGTATCTTGCAAGATTTTCTGCGCGTTATTCAGGGAAATGAACCTCTCTTAACTGAGATTTCTGGTACTTCACCTGACGCTGCTCACACCCTGGCCCTCAGTCTTTACAAGGAAATTATCGTCGACAATAACAAATTAAATAAACTTTTCCTGCAAAATTTAGATGGGTCAAATAATAATCCCGAGAGTTTGATTTACAAGGCTATAAATCAACCCTGTTTGTTGAGATCTCTCAAAAAAGGCTCCACCACTGTAGACACTGCACAAATGTCTCAGAATGCAAAGCAGCCAGTTCCTACAACCCCAAAAACTATAGCCGAAAAAACTATGGCCGTGATCCAAGATACTCTTCCTCGTAGTACGGCTGCTCCAAATAGTGGCCTGGTTAATAACTCGATATTCTCAGTATTTCGCAATCTATTGCCATCATCCAGCAGCAGCTCGTCATTTCCTAACAGCAGAACGGCTACTCCACTTCTTAGCCCATCATCGCTACAGGGTAGCGCCCCTTCGCAATCGTGCTTAGAAGAGGCGGACTTAGAGCGGGCAAAATTAGTCTCCTTAGACTTAGCGCAGACAAAGGACAACATAGAATCTAGGAAAAAAACACCGCCCCCTTCGCCCAGCAGTGTGGCACCAGCAAGCGTTATGTTCCCATCTGTGCCGCAAGAACGGCAATCAACGCCAACTCAGCAGCCCGCTGGTATAGCTGCGCTTATGTCGGCGCCACCAGTACCGACTCACAAGCTTGAAGATGAAGATGCGGTGAATAACAGCAAACCGGCAGCTACTCAAAACCGCAAAGCAGCACCTGCTCTGCTATAGCACTGTTCCGCCGCTACAGGCTTATAAAAAAATAAAGGACGGTAAAAACCGTCCTTTGCCCCGCCCCGCTTCACTGAACGATGGACTTTTTGCTTGTTAAAAGCGATTCATCCCTCTTGACAAAATACGCCAATAAATCAATACTCTATCCTGGCATGGACAAAGTACGGCAGTACGCTAAAATTCTAATAGCACCCTTTGTATGCCTATAGGTGGCTTAGGTTTAATCTTGAGCAATTATTGAAACAATTCCCCCATCAGAGGAATTATTATGTTAAAACAGTTCAGTTTTGTTCAAAAAGGTTTCACTTTGATCGAAATCATGATCGTCATTGCCATTATCGGCATTTTGGCGGCCATCGCTATCCCGCAATACAGTAATTACGCGGCTAAAGCCCGGTTTGCACAAGTGGAACATGCGGCCTCGGCTAAAAAATCGGATGTTTCATCACAAATCATCGCTGCGGGTAAGACTGTTTGTACACCTGTAGCCGCTAGCGCACCCAGTGCCACGCAAAAAACGGCTGGAGTCGGCGTATCGGATACTTGTGTCATCACCGCCACGCCTTGGGATGAAACTCCTATGACAGCTGCAGATACATATATCTTAACCCCTACATACAACACTACCGATGGCACCATCAGTTGGACTGTCGATCCAAACAGCGGTTGTAAAACCAGCGGGCATGAGTTGTGCTAATTTAATGCCCTAAAATGGAAACTGTACACTCCTCACTGGCTGCAGCGATTGCAGCCAGTGAGAATTTTGGCCTGCCGCTCATCGATTTAAATGCCTATGATCTGGCTCAGATACCCATGGATTTCATCGATGAAAAACTCATGCGGCAACATCGCATGCTGGTCTTGCATAGGCGCGGCGAGCGTTTAGATGTGGCCATAGTGGATCCTTCTTCTTTAGCGGCATTAAACGAACTTAAATTTAAAACAGGCTTAACCACACAGCCCATTTTGGTTGAAGAAAATAAATTAACTCGCCTCATAGACAAATTATTAAGCCATCATGCGGGCACCGTTTTAGAAGCCCATTTAGACGATCACGATATCCCTGTAGAAAGTAGCCTCAGCGAAGCTGATGATGCGCCCATAGTGCGCTTTGTCAATAAAATTTTGCTAGAAGCCATACACAATAAAGTCTCTGATATACACTTTGAACCCTTTGAAAATAGTTATCGCATACGCTATAGACGAGATGGCGTATTGTATGAAGCCGCCCGTCCGCCACAAGCCTTATCGCCCCGTATTAGCGCGCGCTTAAAGGTCATTGCGCAACTGGATATAGCTGAACGCCGCTTACCGCAAGATGGCCACTTCAAAATGGCGCTATCACCGGAAAAATCTTTAGATTTTCGCATCAACACTTGCCCTACCATCAGCGGCGAAAAGGTCGTCATTCGGGTATTAGATCCCGCTGCTACACACATAGGCATTGCCCAATTGGGTTTGGAAGAAAAACAACAACGCTTATTTCTAGAACACATTCAAAAACCACAAGGCATGGTATTGGTCACGGGCCCTACTGGCAGTGGCAAAACGGTTTCCTTATACACTGCTTTAAGTATTTTAAATACGGAAGAAGTCAATATTGCTACCATTGAAGACCCAGTGGAAATGAATATTACGGGCATTAATCAAGTGCATGTGAATATAAAAGCAGGCTTAGATTTTGCCGCCGCCTTGCGCGCTTTCTTACGCCAAGATCCGGATATTATCATGGTAGGGGAAATTCGTGACCTGGAAACGGCCGAAATTACCCTCAAAGCAGCACAAACGGGCCATATGGTTTTATCCACCTTACACACCAATAGCGCCGCCGAAACGCTAACGCGTTTGCTCAATATGGGCGTACCGGCTTTCAATGTCGCCACTTCAGTGTCTTTGATCGTGGCACAACGCCTAGCGCGGCGTTTATGCAACGAATGTAAATACGCTATAGAAATCCCAGCGAAAAGCTTGCTGGAAATGGGCTTTAGCGACGATGAATTATGCGGTGGTTTTACGTTATTTAGTGCGCATAGTGCCGGTTGCCAACGTTGCCATTTCGGCTATACGGGTCGTATTGGTCTTTATGAGCTGCTGCCCATCTCTAACGCTCTGGCGGAGTGTATTATGGCCGGTGGCAATTCATTGGATATCGTTCAAATAGCCTTAAACGAGGGCTTACAAACCCTGCGCCGTTCCGGGTTAAATCGTGTGCGTGAGGGATTAACGAGTTTGGAAGAAATTAGCCGTGTTACGTAATATATCGTATTACGTAATACAGCTAATGTACTTGACGATGGGTATATAAGGTGAAATAGATTGTATAACAAGGTAATAATCGTAGCTCGCCATTGATCAGGATTGGAGTAAAGAAATGACCCAAAAAATAAAACCAGAACAATACCTTTGGCACGGCCACAATGCCAAGGGTGAACAATTAAGTGGCGAACTGTCGGCGGCCAATTTAATCTACGCAAAAGCCCAAATCCGTAGACAAGGTATCATTCTAAAGTCGATTAAAAAGAAAACAAATCGCTTATTTGCCCGCACGCATGGCAAAAA
This sequence comes from Pseudomonadota bacterium, assembly GCA_021782065.1. The sequence goes on along the minus strand of JAJXVQ010000107.1, from coordinate 46 downwards.
ATTAACGGCTAAGGATAATGCGCTGTTATTGCGTCAACTCTCTACC
>JAJXVQ010000106.1 GCA_021782065.1 Pseudomonadota bacterium | reverse complement strand
GCCCATGATGGCCATGGCCTTGGAACGTTGCTCTTCTCGAGTTAGATCGGCCATTAAGGCGATTAAGGTACTGCCTATGGCCCCACTGCCTTGCAGGGCTCGGCCCAGAATAATGCCCCCTATAGAATCCGACAAAGTGGCAACAATACTGCCGATGGCAAACAGTATTAGGCCAAAGGTGATGATACGCTTGCGACCAAAGCGGTCTGATAATAGCCCAAAGGGTAGCTGTAGCAGGGCTTGGGTTAAACCATAGATGCCTAATGCGATGCCTATGTTACTGGCGGTCGCGCCGGGTAAATGTAGTGCGTATAGGCTGAAAGTAGGTAAAATCATGAACAAGCCCAATAAGCGTGTGGCAAAGATTCCACCTAAGGCTAGGGTAGAACGGCGTTCATTGGGGGTCATTGCGTATATTTTGCTCATCTTGTATTCTTGCTTCGCTCACAGTAGGATGTTGTTCGATGCGCCATTATAGCAAAATCAGAGTAAAAAGAGGAATAATAATGAATTCTATCGTCATCCGTGGTGCCAGAACGCATAATTTAAAAAATATAGACCTAAGCCTGCCGCGGGATCGCTTGATTGTAGTGACGGGACTGTCGGGTTCGGGCAAGTCTTCGTTAGCTTTTGATACCTTGTATGCGGAAGGGCAGCGCCGTTACGTAGAATCCCTATCGGCTTATGCGCGGCAATTCTTATCGGTGATGGAAAAACCGGACGTGGATCACATCGAAGGCTTGTCGCCCGCCATTTCCATAGAGCAAAAAGCGACCTCGCACAATCCGCGTTCAACGGTAGGCACCATCACCGAGATTTATGACTATTTGCGCTTGTTGTTTGCCAGAGTCGGCCAGCCACATTGTCCTAAACACAAAACCGAATTAAAGGCTCAAACTGTGAGTCAGATGGTCGATCAGATTATGAATTTGCCAGCAGATACTAAAATCATGCTATTGGCTCCGGTAGTGGCTGCACGCAAGGGTGAACATATTAAGTTATTAGAAGGCTTGCGTGCCGAAGGTTTTGTGCGTGCGCGCATCAATGGCGAGCTGATAGAATTGGACCGGTTACCCACTTTGGCCTTAAGGCAAAAACACAGCATTGAAGTGGTGGTGGATCGTTTAAAGATCCGTGATGATCTGCAAACGCGTTTATCCGCCTCCCTAGAAACCGCTTTGACCAAGGCCAATGGCATCGTCAAAATTTCTTTTATGGATGAGCCCGATCGTGAGGAATGGCTATTCTCATCCAAATTTTCTTGTCCGCATTGTGGTTTTAGTCTAAGCGAATTGGAACCACGTTTGTTTTCTTTTAACAATCCCTTAGGGGCTTGTGTGGCTTGCGATGGGTTAGGAGTAGAACGCTTCTTTGACGAGAAACGTTTATTGGAAGATGAAAACCTCAGTTTGGCCGAAGGTGCTATACGTGGTTGGGGTGAAGGCAACCCCTACTATTTTTCTGTTTTGCAATCCTTAGCCGCTCACTATGATTTTTCATTAACCACGCCCTATAAAAAATTAAGCAAGAAAATCAAAGACATTCTATTCCAAGGTGCTGGTAAGGATAAAATTGTATTTAAATATGTGAGTGCCAGCGGACGCAAGTTCCAGCACAAGCAAGTCTTTACAGGTATTATTCCGTTGATGGACAAACGTTATAAGGAAACTCAGTCTGATACGGTACGTCAGGAATTGGCGAAGTATTTAAGCATAGAACCTTGTCAGCAATGTCAGGGCAGTCGCTTAAAACCCGAAGTGGTGTATATTTTAATAGAAGGGCAATCCATTGCCGATATTGTCAATTTATCTATCGAAAAAGCATATCAATTTTTTAAAGAATTGGTATTGACCGGCTATAGAGGAGAAATTGCCAATAAAATTCAAAAAGAATTATTAGAGCGCTTGGGGTTTTTGAACAATGTAGGGTTAGACTATTTGAGCTTATCGCGCAGCGCTGAAACCTTATCAGGGGGCGAAGCACAACGCATACGCTTGGCAAGTCAGATTGGCGCGGGTTTAGTGGGTGTTACATATATTTTAGATGAACCTTCTATAGGTTTACATCAACGTGACAATGGGCGTTTGCTGCAAACGTTAACACGCTTACGCGATTTGGGTAACACTGTGATTGTCGTGGAGCACGATGAAGAAGCGATACGCATGGCGGATCACATAATCGATCTAGGGCCCTATGCCGGTAGTCATGGCGGTGAGATCGTCGCCGAGGGGACTGTGGAAGATATCATCAAAGCAAAACGTTCTTTAACCGGAGATTATTTATCGGGGCGTAAAAAAATAACCAACCCAGAAAAACGCACACCCAATGATAAGAAGAAACAAGTGGTGGTACACGGAGCTAAGAGTCATAATCTGAAAAATATCACGGTGTCACTACCGGTGGGTTTATTGATCTGCGTCACTGGGGTGTCTGGCTCCGGTAAATCAACTTTAATTAATCATACTTTATATCCTTTAGCGGCCAAGCATTTGAACCGCGACAGCACGTTGAATGCAGGAGTGTACGACAGCGTGGAGGGCTTAGAGCATTTTGATAAAGTCATTAACATTGATCAAAGCCCTATAGGGCGTACGCCGCGTTCTAATCCAGCGACTTATACCGGCTTATTTACGCCCTTGCGCGAATTATTTGCTGGTACTCAAGAAGCCCGAGCGCGCGGTTATGCCGTAGGGCGTTTTAGTTTTAATGTGAAAGGCGGGCGTTGTGAGGCGTGTCAGGGTGATGGCTTAATCAAAGTAGAAATGCATTTTTTACCAGATATTTACGTGATGTGCGATATTTGTCAGGGCAAACGCTACAATCGCGAAACTTTAGAAATCTTTTACAAAGGAAAAAATATACATCAGGTGTTGGATTTTACGGTAGAAGAAGCGCGTGAATTTTTTGATGCCATTCCCGTTGTGGCGCGTAAATTACAAACCTTGATTGACGTGGGATTGTCTTATATACGCTTAGGGCAAAGTGCGACAACCCTATCGGGCGGTGAGGCGCAACGCATTAAACTTGCCAAGGAATTATCAAAGCGCGATACGGGACGTACGCTCTATATATTAGATGAGCCGACTACAGGTTTGCATTTTCATGATATTCAACAATTGTTAACCGTCTTGCATGAATTGCGTAACCGCGGCAATACCCTAGTCGTGATTGAACACAACTTGGATGTGATTAAAACCGCAGATTGGTTGATCGATCTAGGTCCCGAAGGGGGTGATAAGGGTGGTTATGTATTAGCTACTGGCACGCCGGAAGATGTGGCTAAAGTAGAGACTTCGTATACGGGTCAGTTTTTGAAGACAATGTTATAAGTAAATATTTAAAAAAATAAAATTCCCATTCAGTTCCTAAGGGCCTGCGAATAAATGACTCGTACACTTTTATTTTCTAGCCCTTATCACATAATTCCATTCACCATGAACTTTACATTTTTTTAAGTTTATTTTTTGAAAGTCCTCATCTAATACCTCAATTCCTTTTTCATATTTATTGGTATCCATTTTAGGGACTCCTCTTTCTCGGACTAGTTTAACTTCTCTGTCCGGGTAAGTGTAGCCACATCATGAATCTTTCGTGGAAGCACAAAAAAAGCTCGCTAGTAGACCATCCAGCAGTTCAGGCGCAGAAGCAAGTCAAAGACTAACGCTGTAAGGTTAAATTAAGGGGAATAGAGATATGCGCTACCTTAAGCTAAAGGCCGCTTAGGGTCATTGTGATCATTCAGAGGCTATATTTATTTCTATACTTAACGTATAATGGTAGTTAAAAATAATATTCACGAGGGTAAATTACTATGAGTACACCACAAAATCGATTAGATAAAGTTGTAAAACGAGAAAGTCTAATGGTTTCAAACAATCCAAGAAACAATCCTACTGTTCGCCATTCTTCGCAAGAAGAAGCTATCCATTATTCTCAAAATGGTAAGCGTAAAGCCGAAGAAAGGGCGGCACCACCTTTAGAAAAACGACGAAAATACGATGAAGAGGTTGATAGAGAGCGAGGAGATTATAGGCCCAGTGGATGGGCTATAGAGCGAGATAATGGTAGGGATTATAGAGGGTATGAAGCACGCAGGGATA
>JAJXVQ010000105.1 GCA_021782065.1 Pseudomonadota bacterium | reverse complement strand
TCTTGGGTATTAGCCGCGGTACCTTGCGCAAAAAACTAGCCGAGTACTTTGACACTACACACGTAGGTAAGCAACGCGACTAGCATTCAATTCCCGCGCTGGCCGTCCCTTGCAGGCCAGTGTGTCAAAGAGGTAGCCTCTAGCCATTTATTTAGCCGCTTTGTCATTGCTGCCGATATCGGAGGGCTACTTCTGAGTTTTCTAAATTAGCGTTGTTGGAGCTGGATCTGAAGCTAGCGGTGTTGGGGAAGTGTATACCGTAATATCCGCAAAGCCCGCTGCACAGACCAAAGCCAAGCTCAGTATCACTAGGCTTTTTTTGTGTTGTTTAACAGGATTAAATCTCCTAAAATCTTTAAATAACTAAAAGCCCCTCATATAGGGCATTGAACACATCTAGGTTCTATAAGAGGGCTCTGATTTCGAATATTTATCAACCGATCGAGAGACAGGTTATTCCGCGGTTTGGGTGATTTTTCATAAAAAAAAGGCAGTAGATGCTATATGCACAGGTGACAGAGCTATAGGGTTTAGTTCTGATCTGAGTACTGGCCCTTTGCAGGGCCAGTGTGGCAAAATGGCTTAATTAGCTGCAGGTGCTGCGGCTGTGTCTTTTGCTGCAACATTGCTTTTCTCTTTTGCTGGTGCAGGTGCTTTTTCTGCTGGTTTTGCTGAAGCGTCAGCAGAGGACATTGCATTTGCGGCTGGCATAGCATTTGAAGATGAATCGGTAGTAGCGGCAAAACCTGCGGCACAAGCTAAAACCAAGGCAAATGCCACTAAACTTTTCTTGAACATAATAGTCTCCTGATATATTTACAATTAAAAAAACTTCTCAGAGTTGCCGTTTAACGGTTCTGAGTGCCACTAGTGTGATCTAATTTCAAAATAATGTCAACTGTGATAGATGCTTTTTTAATTTACGTCAAAATTTCGCGACTAGCTAATGCTCGAGCCAAGGTGCCCCCATCGATGAATTCCAATTCACCTCCTAGGGGTACGCCGTGAGCAATACGTGTAACACGCAATTGATAAGGTAAGCTTAATTCGTGTATGTAATGTGCTGTAGCTTCGCCTTCTACGGTGGGGTTAGTGGCGATAATTAATTCGTCTAAATCTTCACTTTGGAGGCGTTGTTTCAGCAATCCTAAGCCTAATTGTTCAGGACCTATACCATCTAAGGGTGATAGATGGCCCATTAGTACAAAATATAAGCCATGAAAACCGGTTTGCTCTATAGCCAATAGATCGGCAGGGGATTCAACTACGCATAATACACGTTGATCGCGTCTAGGATTAGCACACAGTTGGCAGCGTGCTGTTTCACTAAATGTTCGACAAAGATCGCAATGGCCAACCTCGCTCATTGCCGCGAGCAAGGCCTCAGCCAATTGTTTACCGGCGGGCCGATTCCGGGCTAATAATTGAAAGGCCATGCGTTGCGCCGACTTCGGCCCAACGCCAGGCAAAAATCGCAATTGTGCTATTAATTTATCTATGAGCGGACTAAAACTCATTGTATTCCTTAGTTACTATCACCTGCGCCAGCAAATCCGTTAGGCAGTGATCCCAAATTACCTGCCAAAGCAGATAGCTTTTCTCTAGAACGTTTTTCAATTTTAGCCGTGGCATCGTTGATGGCTGCCGCGATCATCACTTCTAAAAGTTTAATATTTTCGGCTGTCATGCCGGGCACAGCGGTAGCACTGAGTACTACTTTTTTACAATAATGTAAGCCGTTTAAAGACACTTCTACCATATCACCGCCTGCGGCACCGACTAATATCATAGCAGCGAGCTCGTCTTGGGCTTTTTTCATATTAGCTTGTAGATCTTTAGCTTGTTGCATTAATTTTGATAAATTATCGCTCATTTTTTTTAACCTCGTTAGTTAGCATGTACTCTTCGCATTTGATTTTAGGCTTTGTTGCCTTCGCCCCTCTCGCACCAGTTATGCAGAGTACTACATTCCTGGTGCTCGCGAGCTTAGTCTGCTCGCCTAAAAGTCAACTGCTATGAGTATGTTCTAGGCTCGTTATTGAGCCGGGAACTATTGTAGCATGGAATTGTTCCAAAATCTGTCTAAAACGTGGATTTCGCTGTAATGCCTCCTCGGCCTTGCTTAGGGCTACGCTCTCTTTTTCCAAGGCTGCTTTTTCAGGTGTTGCAATGGTTTCAGTTACCATTTCAATGGAAACGGCTATCTTGGTGTTAAAATGCTGGCTTAGGGCCTCTGCCAACAGGTTTTCTTGCTGTTTATCATGTAAGGCGCTGTGTTCTTGGTTCAGGGCAAAATGCCAATGATTGTCTAATATGGTCAATAGGGCGCAATGATTTGTTAACACCGCGCACAAGCCATTTAAATTAAGCTTAGGGTAGAGCTCATCCCACTGTATATGCGCAATTTTTATGGGCACTGGCTCTATAGAGGATTGGTCACAGGGTTCAAAAGTTTTTTTTTTACAGTAGGGGATATATCGCTGTTATCGTGCCAAGGTTGGAAGGTCAATAAGCGTATGTATAGCATTTCAAACCCCATTTGTTGATCAGGGGCAAGCGCCAGATCGCCCCTTCCCATTAAAGCGATTTGATAATATAACTGTATGCGTTCAGCACTCATAGCGGCGTAATTATTCTTTTCTAATGCTTGTTGTAGCGCCAATTGATGCAATACTTCCATAAAGCCTTCTAGCACTTCGCTAAAATCAACGCCTTTTTCGGCGAGTTGACGAATCACTGTCAAACCGCTGGCAGCGTCGTTTTGCAGCAAGGAATCTAATAGTAGTTGTATGCTGTGGCTATCGGCTAAACCCAATAATTCACTGACTTTAGCTACGGTGACATCACCACTACAAAAAGCAATGCAACGCTCCAATAAGCTCAAACCATCACGCACGCTCCCTCGAGCGGCTCGGGCAATTAAAGCAAGCGCATTAGGTTCAAATAGAATATTCTCTTGTTGCAAAATATGACTAAAATGTGCGGTTAATGCATCGTTGCTCAATGGTTTTAAGGTGAAATGTAAGCAACGCGATAGCACCGTATTGGGCAACTTTTCAGGTTCGGTCGTAGCTAATAAAAAGATGACGTGTTTAGGTGGTTCTTCTAGTGGTTTTAATAAGGCATTAAAACTATGGCCGGAGAGCATATGCACTTCGTCTATTAAAATAATTTTATAGCGACCCATAATAGGCGGGTATTGTACGCTTTCTAATAGTTCACGCGTATCTTCAACCTTGGTGCGGGAAGCCGCGTCGATTTCTAATAGATCTAAATAATTGCCCTGAACGATGGCTAAGCAGGGATTACATTGACCACACGGTGTAGCCGTAGGACCTTGTTCACAAGATATGCATTTTGCCACTAATCTAGCCAACGAAGTTTTGCCTATACCCCGTGTGCCGCTGAATAAATAGGCGTGATGCAAACGGCCGCTTTCTAAGGCATGTGTTAAAGCTTGCACAATAGCGGGTTGGCCTATGACTTTTGTAAAGGATTGTGGACGCCATTTACGCGCTAAGACATGACTTGGCATATTGTGCACCGTTTTTGTTAAGGAGGGCAGTTCACCCACCACAATCTGCACACAATTCAACCACTACCGTTGCTCTCTTCCGAGTCTGGCGGGGTTTGCAGCGTATTGTCGAAGATGGATAGGCAAACTACCATAAAAGAGGGAGTATTGCACCATATTTTAGAGTAGAAAACAAGGGTGTATTTCGTCTGTTAAAGCTTAATTCTCCCAAAAACCTCTTTATGACACTGTGCAATAGCTAAACCACGATGATCCTTCATTACATCCATGCTACTACTAGTCCGAGTTCTTTAATTTTAAGCGGAAATAAGGTTCACTACTCGCCTTCATGGTCATGTTATTCGTTTCCACGATGATTAGGGAGCGCAGACTGAGATATACTCTAAATGCACCCCATATGAATTCCCCCCCCCCCAAAAATCTTACCAACGCGAATTCTGGATAAGGATTTCCCCAGTAAAAAGCTCCAGTTTTGGTCATTTCTGTAACAAAAATAGCCATTAAAATAAGGATCGTAGGCAATTTTATAGGAGTTACACGCCATGTGCAACTTTCTGAGTGGGCTGTGAAGTCATGGCATAAAG
>JAJXVQ010000104.1 GCA_021782065.1 Pseudomonadota bacterium | reverse complement strand
GCGTCCTTCTTGCAACGCTTCTATCTGCACCTCTCCGAGATTGGCTTTAAAAGCTTGTACCAAGCGGCTAGCACCCAATAGCCATTGTTTACGTGCATCGGGGATGGTAATCGCATCTATATCTTTGTGCCATAGTCTTGCATTCATTACGCTCATTTCCTACAATAGGCCATATTCAGCTTTCAAGAGTCTACCACCATGACCATCAGTTTATTTGATTTATTTTCCATCGGTATAGGCCCTTCCAGCTCACATACCGTAGGCCCTATGCGAGCGGCCAAAGCATTTATGGATAGTTTATCACAAATGCCCGCAGCACATTTGTGCCAGCGCATACAAATAGATTTGTATGGTTCACTGGCCTTAACCGGCAAAGGTCATGGCACCGACAGCGCCATACTTAACGGTTTAGAAGGTTACACCCCCGAAGGCGTTGTCCCTATAGAGGTAGGCCCTCGAGCGTATTCTATTATCGAAGAACAACGATTACAGCTCTCTAAATTGGCGACTATTCCTTTTCATAGTAAAAGTGATTTATTGTTTCACTATGAAGAAACATTACCCTTACACGCTAATGGTATGCGCTTTAGTGCTTTTGATAAAAACGCCACGCTTATTTTAACCCAAACTTATTATTCTATAGGCGGCGGTTTTATACTGACAGAAGCTGAAATGGAACAGCCTCCACATAGTACGGATACACAACCCTACCCTTTTTCTACTGCCGCCGAATTATTGGCTTTATGCAAAAAACATAATCTTAGCATTGCCAAATTAATGCTGGCCAACGAAAGCGCTTTGCACAGTGAAGCCGCCGTTAAAGAACGCTGTTTAAAAATAGCATCCACTATGTTTGCCTGTATAGAAGCGGGTTGTCACAGTACAGAAAAGCAGTTACCGGGTGGTTTGAAAGTTAGACGCCGCGCACCATCTTTGCACAATAAACTCATGACTACGGGCAAAAAAGAAAACTTTTCCGATATTTTAAATTGGCTAAATCTATATGCGTTAGCCGTCAATGAAGAAAATGCCGCTGGCGGACGCATCGTTACGGCTCCCACCAATGGCGCTGCCGGAATTTTACCTGCGGTATTACAATACTATCGTGAATTTTGTCCTGAATATACAGAACAAGGTGTGATCGATTATCTACTGACCGCCGCCGCTATTGCCATTCTTTATAAAAAAGGTGCTTCCATTTCCGCAGCTGAAGTCGGTTGTCAAGGTGAAGTCGGCGTAGCTTGTTCTATGGCTGCAGGTGCATTAACGGCAGTATTAGGCGGCAGTCTAGAACAAATTGAAAATGCGGCTGAAATTGGTATGGAACATCATTTAGGATTAACTTGCGACCCTATCGCAGGTTTAGTGCAAATTCCCTGCATTGAACGCAATGCCATGGGAACTGTACAAGCCGTCAATTCCGCTAAACTGGCATTAATGGAAAGCGGTGAACATACTGTATCTTTAGATACGGTCATTAAAACTATGTTAGAAACTGGCCGCGCAATGCAAACGCGCTATAAAGAAACCTCATTAGGTGGTTTGGCCGTCAATCATCCGGAGTGTTAGTAATGGCAAAAGTTCGTATTCTGTCTTATCCCGATATCAAATTAAAACGTGTGGGTAAAAAGGTCACGGTAGTTGACGATGAAATCAAAAAAATCATTGCCGATATGTTTGAAACCCATTATGCCACAGAAAATTGTGCTGCCTTAGCCGCTACACAATTGGATTTTGTCGATCCGCCCGCCATTACGGTAATTGATTTTTCAGAGAAAAAAAATGAACCCCTGTGTTTCATCAATCCTGAAATCGTCCACAGCGAAGGCGAACAAGCTGAATATGAAGGCTGTATGTCGGTTTATCCTGATCACATACACGAGAAAGTTAAGCGCGCAGAACGCGTCACCGTAAAAGCTTTAAATGAAAAAGGTGAGGCTATAGAATTTGTCGCCGAAGGTTATATGGCTAAATGCTTGCAACATGAAATTGACCATCTCAATGGTCTAACCTATCTAGACCGTTTATCGCCCTTAAAGCGTGAACGTATTGTGGATAAGATCCGTCGGTTGAAAAAGTAGTTATATACCCAATACACTTCAAGATGCGAGTTCAATGCTACAAGCAACTACAGACTAGAGTTGTGTCATCCTCGACCAGGCCGCGAGGCCGCAGTCGAGGATCCAGAAAAAACTGTGTTGAAACTGGATTCCCGCCTTCGGCGAGAATGACAACGTTTTAGTACTGCGTTTGTAAAAAGTATTGATCTCGCATCTTGAAGTGTAATCGCTATATACACTCTCTTTGTTTCCATATTAAATAAACTGCGGGAATAACCATCAAGGTCAATACTGTGGCGCTGATCATGCCACCTACCATGGGTGCGGCAATACGGCGCATGACTTCTGAGCCGGTACCACCTAAAAACATAATGGGCAATAACCCCCCTACAACTGCGCACACTGTCATGGCGATAGGCCTTAAGCGCAATAAAGCACCGTCGATGATCGCATTGGCAATATCTTCTTGTGTCAATGGACACCCTTTTTCTTCGGCGCGTTGTTGATATTTCTTGAATGCTTGATTTAGATAGACCAGCATTACCACGCCTATTTCAACCGCCACACCGGATAAAGCAATAAAACCAACCCCTACTGCTACGGATAGATGGTAGCCTAAAAGATAAAGCAACCAAGCACCACCTACTAATGCCAACGGCAAGGTGGCTAGAATGATCACCACTTCAGTAATGCGACGGAAATTCAGATACAGCAAGAAAATAATGATGGCCAGCGTAAATGGCGCCACCATTTCTAATCGAGCCTTAGCGCGTGCCAAATATTCATACTGACCAGACCAGCTCAGGGAATAGCCTGGTGGTAATTTAAGTTTTTGTGATACCTTTTGTTGTGCATCGGATACATAAGAGCCCAAGTCACGGCCCGCAATATCCAAATAGACCCACCCATTCAACTGCGCATTTTCGCTGCGGATCATATCAGGTCCTTCGGTTATATTAACCTTAGCGATGGTTTCCAAGGGAATACTGGCCCCTGCACTGGTCACAATCGGCAATAGGCGTAATTTTTCCAGTGAATCTCGGCTATAGTGTGGATAGCGTAGGTTAACAGGATAACGTTCCCTTCCCTCGATCGTTTGGGTAATATTCATACCGCCTACTGCCATTTCAACAATATCTTGAATATCTTTTATGTTAAGACCATAACGTGCTGCTTCCTGGCGATTGATATCTATAGTGACATAATGCGCACTCGCTGTACGTTCAGCATATACCGACACCGTGCCCGGTAGAGGCTGTAGAATAGTTTCTAGCTGTTGACCTATGCTTTGTATGATTTGCAAATCAGGTCCGGCAATTTTTATGCCCACAGGAGTTTTAATCCCCGTCGCCAACATATCGATACGCGTACTGATCGGCATTACCCATGCATTGGACACACCTGGCAATTGTAATTGTGTTGCCAGCTGTGCACGTAATTTTTCAGGCGTCATGCCTTTGGGCCATTTGTTTCTAGGTTTAAATTGAATCGTCGTTTCCATCATGGATAAGGGCGCGGGATCGGTCGCTGTATCCGCATGACCTACTTTACCAAATACAGTTTTAACCTCGGGAAATGCGTAAATTAATTTATCGGTTTGCTGCAAAATTTGTGCGGCTTTACCCGCGGATAATCCTGGGAAGGTCGTAGGCATATACATCAAATCGCCTTCATCCAGAGTCGGCATAAATTCAGAGCCCAAGTGTAAAGCAGGCCACGCACTCAACAAAACTATCCCTAAGGCAATAGCAAGCACAACCTTAGGTGCTTTTAATACAGCTCGAATGATTGGATAATATAGTTCATATAAAACACGGTTCAGAGGATTTTGCCGCTCTGGCTTAATATGGCCGCGAATTAAATAACCCATCAATACCGGTACCAACGTAATCGATAATCCCGCGGCAGCGGCCATGGCGTATGTTTTAGTATAAGCTAAAGGCGCGAACATTCTGCCTTCCTGAGCTTGCAAAGCAAAAATAGGTAAAAAGCTGAAAGTAATAATCAATAGAGAAAAGAATAAAGCGGGACCGACTTCTAACGTGGCCTCCTGTATCACTTGCCAACGATTTTCAGTGGTGATGGCATTATTCTCCATGTGTCTGTGCGTATTTTCTATCATCACAATAGCTGCATCCACCATGGCTCCAATGGCGATAGCGATACCACCTAGCGACATAATATTCGCATTGATACCCTGCAGATGCATGACAATA
>JAJXVQ010000009.1 GCA_021782065.1 Pseudomonadota bacterium | reverse complement strand
ACAGTCGCTGTTTTTGTGAATAAAATGATTGGTAATCAGCCATTGCAGTTTGATTTGTTAGTGGCACCATGAGGCAAAAGTTGCACATGGCGTTAAAATACATTTTCAACCTACATTTATACTCCTAATTTATTTTACCTAAGCCAACAGCTCACAACACTTATAAACAATTCAGAAAAGTCCTATAAACTTTTGGTGATAAAACACTTATAGAGATTAGTAATTCAATTTTGCTTGTGCTACCATTAATCATGATGTTAAAAAAATAAAGGAGACCATCATGAAAAAATTATTACCTCTAACCTTGAGTTTAATTCTGGGAATGGGAGCATCAATAGCTATTGCTGCCGAAACAGTTCCACCAGTGCCTGTTGTTGATGTTTTGCAACGTTTAGATCAAGCGGGTTACAGCCAAATTCAAAATATTCAATATAACGATGGAATATATGAAGTCGAAGCTTACGGATCACAAGGGCAAAAAATAAAGCTCGATGTTAATGCGAAAAGCATGGTGATCCCGGCGATTGAAAACAAAGGGAAACCCTACTTAACGATGTTACAGGTAGCACGTAACTTACGCGGAGCTGGGTACTCCCGTATCGAACAAATAGAGTTTGACGATAAATACTATGAAGTAACAGCTTATGATGCAAATAACAAGGAAGTTAAGCTAGAAGTGAATTCAATGACAGGAGCAATAACCAAAGACTAAAGGTAACTACTCGCGCCTTATAGGAAGAAAAACACATATTGGGTGCATTAGAGTTACCTCAGTCACCCGCTGCCTCACAGTCGCGGCTAGGTGTGTCGTTTATAACCAAGCCGCGACCGTCAAGGAGCGGATAGGGAGAGTAGTTATGTTTTTCTCTTATTTTACGGCGCTTCTTTGCAATGAGTCTCTTTAATAAAATACAGCAAGACTCCAGCCGTTAACATTTCCAACGGCAAAATCGATAAGGCATATTGATAATCATTTAATAGGTAAATACGACCACCGTTTTGTATATTACCCTTCCATAGTAAATCCAAAATAGTCCCCACTACCGGCGGCAATACAGCTCCACCCAAACTTTGAGCCATATTCATAAAGCCCAATGCCGCACCTGTTGCTTTAGTAGGTTGTAGTTCGCGAGCTATAGAAAAAGAAGATAGAAATGCGCCAGAAAAAACACCAAAGAACAGCATCAAGCTGCCTAACATAAACGTTGAAGGCAGGTGCACATATATCATGATAAAGAGGCAGATGGTGCCCCCTGCGCTAGCGATGTACAATGGCGGCTTACGCAGACGTATCATATCCGATATAAAACCAAACAGGGGGCAGCCAATGGCCCAACCTATAAAAATTAACGAAATCATAGCGCCCGCCTTCGTTAGTGGCAAATGATAAGCTGCCATTAAAAACCCCGCACCCCAGGATGCCCCTAAGGTGAGTGTAGGCGTAAACATCAGCAGGCCATAAATTGCCAGCAACCAAGGCTGTGGTTGACGTATAATTTTAGCAACGTTGCACAATAATTCTTTAAACGACTGTGATGCGTTAATCTTATGTCGGTTCATAGGATTTTTGTGGTCTTGAATCACAAACCAAGTTAGGATGGCATAGACTAGCCCTATCACCGTCAAAACGTCCAAACTTTCACGCCAGCCTATACTTTCAACCATCACCGCCAGAGGATGTTGGCCGCTCACAGCACCCAACATACCAATGGTTAACACAAAACCGCTCAATATACCAAAACGATTGGTTGGAAACCAGTTTGCCGCCAATACCAATGAACCTAGTGCCGCAAAAGCGGAACCTATGCCGGTGGCAAAACGCGCCAATTCAACCAATGCCCAGGTCTGCGCATGGGCTGTTAAAAAAGAGCCTAGGGCACAGATTAAAGTGGCAATCACGATAAGCCTACGGGCACCAAAACGATCCAGCAAAGTACCCGCCGGGATTTGCATCATCGCATATCCTACATAGTATGCCGTAGCTAAAAAGCCGAATTGCGCTGCGGTAATACCAAAATGCCGGGTTAAATCTGGCATCATAATATTGGGTGCAACTTGAATAAAAAATTCATAAAAATAAAATAGGGTTCCTGTAAGCCAAACCACTAGAGAATAGAAGTTCGGTTTAGCCTTAGCACCACTGATAGCCACAGCATCTTGACTCATTTGCATGATGTTACGTTCCCTTTAGCGATATAAGGAAGTAGTCTAACACTTTATTTTATCTTATGTAAAATGGTATTATGTATACAGTACTAACGATGCAGCTCGAAGCCCTCTAGGTAAGCCCTGTTTGAGGAGCACTGTTCGTGCTACAGTGGTATGCATCTTTGCCGGAGGATAGACTGAGTAAATTGTGGTGATAAAAACTTTTTCAAGAAAGTGCTTTTAAACCTTCTAGGCGTGTTAGCCATCGATTAAAATGAGAGCATTTTTCGCGCATTGTGGTTAGACCTATCTGCTTTTCAATATTGATGCAATGTTCTGATGCTCGTTTTGTAGGAGCAACCACCCACCGCCCCATCACCTCTTTATTCTAGTCAGCCCAAGGCAAAACATCAAGATAAAGGCTCATTCCACTGAACTTTGTACCAAAACTTCACGGCCGCCATTAGAGCCTGGTCTGCTGACCACACCAGCAGCTTCCATGTCTTCAACTAAACGCGCGGCACGGTTAAAGCCTATTTTGAAACGTCGTTGTATGGATGAGATTGATACCCTACCGCTGTCAATCACTAAGTTAACCACTTCATCGTATAGCGGATCGGCTTCGCCCGTAGATTGAGCACTCGCACCACCGCCTTCGCCACCATCGTCATCCGATTCTAACACTTCAACCAAGTATTGCGGTTCGCCATAAGCGCGGCGTAATTCGCTAACTACATTATGGACTTCTTCATCGGCTACATACGCGCCATGTACACGCATAGGCACCCCGGTCCCAGGGGGTAAATACAGCATATCACCATGCCCTAATAATTGCTCCGCGCCTTGTTGATCCAATACCGTGCGTGAATCGATGCGCGAAGATACTTGGAAACTCAATCGTGTAGGAATATTGGCTTTAATCAAACCGGTGATCACATCTACCGACGGTCTTTGTGTTGCCAAAATTAAATGTATTCCCGCCGCTCGTGCCTTTTGCGCGATACGGGCAATCAGCTGTTCTACTTTCTTACCTACTACCAACATCATGTCGGCAAATTCATCCACGATCACTACCACTGAGGGTAAAGGCGCTAGAGGATCGCGCGAACCATCTGGGAATTCTGGTTGTACCATATTCACTAGAGGTTTGCCCTCGTTAATCGCTTCCTTGATTTTTTGATTATAACCCGCCAAGTTACGCACGCCTAAAGATGCCATCAGCGCATAACGTTTATCCATCTCTGTCACACACCATTTCAGGGCATTGGCTGCTTCGCGCATATCGGTTACCACCGGTGTTAATAAATGCGGAATGCCTTCATACACCGATAACTCCAACATTTTAGGATCAACCATGATGATACGCACTTCGTCAGGTTTGGCTTTATACAATAAGCTTAGAATCATTGCATTTAAACCCACCGATTTACCCGCACCCGTCGTACCCGCTACTAATAAATGCGGCATCTTGGCTAAATCGACAATAATCGGCAAACCAGCAATGTCCTTACCTAAAGCCATGCTCAAAGGCGATTTCAATTGTTGATATTGTTTGGATTCTAAAACCTCACGTAAACGCACTGTTTCGCGTATATCATTCGGTAATTCTAAGCCTATAAAGGACTTGCCCGGAATTACTTCTACCACACGCACACTAATGACAGATAAAGCCCGCGCCAAATCTTTAGAAAGCCCGGTAATTTTATTGACTTTAACCCCAGGAGCTAAACTCAATTCATAACGAGTGACCACTGGCCCTGGATGCACGCCTTCTACTTGTACTGTGACACCAAAATCGGCTAAATGACGTTCAACTTCGCGCGATTTTTCTTCCAAAGCCTGACGAGAAAACGGCATAGCTTGTTTGGACTCGGGCTGTTCTAATAATTCTAAAGACGGCAAACCATCGACCAAACCCTTAGCACCCGTTATTTTAGGCGCTTTAGGTGAAGGAGTTATAGCCGGCACCTTAGGTACTTCAATACGCACAGGTGGTACTTCAGCTTTAGTTTCTGCAATCACTGACTTTTCAATTTTGATAGGCTTGGGTTTTTCAATAATAGGTTCCAGCTCTTCTTCCCTAGGTGCTCTCAGAGCTTGCCAATATCGAGCTAAACCTAATCTAAACGCCTTAAAGCAAGCCAGCAATTTAACACTACAGTAATGCAGAAATTGCCGCCAAATTAAGCCGGTAAAAAAAGTAACTCCTATAAAGAATAAGGCTAATAAAATGACGCTGGCCCCAAAGCCATTAAAATAAGAGGTCAATAAACCTGAGAAAGCACTGCCTAAAATACCGCCGGGAGGAGCAGGGAAATTAGCAGCACGATGTGTGTCCCATAAATTTAATAAAGCGCTGCCCGCGGCCACAATTAAACAAAAACCCATCCATTTGCTGCTAAACAAATGCCAACTGGCTTCGTCTAAGATGACCGCTTTGTCTTTAATATTGAACCAAGCGGCGGCGGCTATCATGGCGGGCAAACAATAGGCCCAATAACCAACGAAGGAAAATAAGATATCGGATAAATAAGCCCCTACACGTCCACCTGCATTGGCAATATCGTGCGTGCTGCCTGTACGCGACCAACCCGGATCGCTGTGGTGATAAGTAACAAGGGCTAATAAAACATATAAGGCAAAGGCAACGGTTAATATAAGGAGGCCTTCGCGCAGACGGTGTAGCAATTCCTGAGGTAAAGGTGCTTTAGACGACTCCTCTTTTTTACGCCCAGCCTTTTTAGATTCTTCCTTTTTACGTCCTTTTTTTGCAGCCACTTACGCTGTAGCCCCTGCCGTTTTAGGTTGATACACCGGTAAAGCCTGACGCTTGCTGTGTTCAAATGCGGTTGTCCAAGGTTGGCGGTTTTGATCTAACACCTGGCCCTCAAGCTCATCAGCCAGTTGTGTCGCACAATCGACCATTTCATTAAACGCATGGCGTGGACGGACAGCTTTTCTAGGATAAATAAACAAGCATAAACCCGGAGTAATAAAATCACCCATATTGGTTAAATCAATAGTGCCAGCACCAGCGGCGGAAGCAACGCTAAAAATAATGCGCCCTTCTTCGTCATAACGATGAACTATGTCCATAGGACCCGCTTGTAAACCTTGCGCCATTAAACTTTGCATTAACTCATAGCCCATGAATTGGCCCTTTTCACCCGCAGCTACATACATGACCAAAAGCTCACTATCGTCTATTTCCGCTTTTTCTGCCGTAGCGACTTCAGCTTCTATTGGATGAATTTCAGGCACAGGCGCTTCATATTCCTCTGCAGAGACAACATGCACTGGACCTACAACGCCATCGTCTAAAGCCGCAGGATGTTCCCTGTAACTTTGCACGTGCGTTACGCTATCTTTATCGTGATTGCGACGCATCAAGGCATATAGGCCTAGAACCGCCACCACGCAGATCGCAATAATTAGATATACTTCCATTCTTTTCTCCTCGTAAACATAATTCGTAAATATAATGTGTATTCCGCAGGACTATTCAATTAGGGGGTTCACAAACCACCCCTATAGCAGATCTGGGTGTAGATACGGCTCGTGAACCGCTCAAGCAATCCTGTGGAATACACTATTCCATCAATCTTCCGCCATTGCTAAGGCTTCTTCCATATCGACCGACACCAGTCTCGATACGCCAGGCTCTTTCATAGTCACGCCAATCAAATTTTCGGCCATTTCCATCGCTACTTTATTATGGCTGATGTAAATAAACTGTAATTCTTTGGACATTTCCTTAACCAGATTACAATAGCGAAATACGTTGTTGTCGTCTAGAGGGGCATCTACCTCATCCAGCATACAAAATGGGGCTGGATTTAAGCGGAATATAGAAAACACCAAAGCTATGGCCGTCAATGCCTTTTCCCCACCCGACAATAGATGAATAGTAGCATTACGCTTACCTGGCGGTCTAGCCATAATGGAAACCCCCATATCCAATAATTCTTCGCCGGTGGCTTCCAAGTAACATTCACCTCCGCCAAATATTTTAGGAAATAATTGCTGCAAATGGTTGTTGACTTGGTCAAAGGTATCTTTAAACAAGGCCTTAGTTTCGCGATCAATCTTTTGAATGGCTTCTTCCAAAATGGTTAAGGCCTCAACCAAATCGTCGTTTTGCTTGTCTAAGTAAATTTTACGTTCAGATTCGCTTTGGTATTCTTCTATGGCCGCCAAATTGATAGCCCCTAATCGTTGGATGCGACCCAACACTTTCTGCAAGGCTTCTTCTAGCAGTAATTCTGTCATTTCAGGATCTAATATCGCCTGTGTTGCTTCCACAGAAATTGAGTGAGCTTCTATTTGTTCTTGCAAGCTTTGCTGACGCACCACCACCGTTTGTTTGTCTAAACGAAATTTTTCCAATTGGTTACGTATGCCTTCCAGCTTATCTTCTATGGCATGGCGGTTTTGCGTCAACTCACGTATTTTAAATTCGACGGCTTCTAGTTGAGCGCGAGTGATTTGTAAGGCTTTATCCGCTTCGGCTCGTGCCGCCAAGGCATCTTGTAACTCTTGTTGTAAATCTTCTAGCGGTGCTTCACTGTTGCCTAAAGACTGTTGCAATTCGCCGTGCTTTTCTTCTATTACTTTTAATTGTTGTGCCGTACGTTGCAAATGTTCGGTTTTGGCAATCAATTCGCTTTTTAGGCTTTGCTCTTTAATGCGCAAACTTTGCATGGTGTCATGCGTGGTCTTAGCATCCTCTCGTGCACTCTGCACTTGTTGTTGCAAGGTTTCTTTGCGCGTTAATAACGTTTGTTTCGTGCTGGATTGACTTTCCATTGCACTCATCGCTTGTTGCCATTGGTGACGTGCGGTAGCTAAATCGCCTGCGAAAGATTCTAAACGCACTTTCTCGTCTACTTGATCTTTTTCGTTTTGTGCTAAGCGTTGTTTTAATTGCTCAATACGATTTTGTTCGATTCTAAGATTAGCACGTGCTTCGGCAATTTGCTGGCCTAATTGTTGTAAAGTACGTTGAGACTCTTCCTGTGCTCCTTGTAACTGTTGCCGTTTAGCTTGTAGTTCATTGATGCCTTTATCTAGAATTTCGATGCGAGCTTCGATTTCTTGTAACCGAATTTGCAAGGCGTTAATCTGCCCTTCGCGTTTTAAAACACCTTCTTCATTGCTGCTCGCCTTAGGCACTCTGATGCCGTGCTGCGAGATCCAAATGCCTTCTGTGGTAATAAAAGAAGCCTCTTTGGCGCTGTTCTTGATTAAAGCCAAGCCTACACTTACATCAGCAACTACGTAAATGTTTTGCAATAAATGTGCCCATTCCTGGCCGCTTTGCAATAAACTGGCTAACGAAGGCTGTGCAATCGATGCATTCGCGGCAGATAGTGCGAGTGGCGGATAGAATAATTGCAAGTTGCTGGGTAAAGTATTCTGCTCTACGGCGGCACTCAATGCCGCTACATCTTCTAAACAGACTGCTTGCAATTGTTCGCCCAACACGGCTTCTAACGCGGTTTCGTAACCAGAGGCTATACGCAATATTTGTGCTAAACGCGCCTTATCGGCAAAGCCTTGTGCTTTTAGCCAATCTACGGTTTTGTTATTGTCCTGCCCCAACGCCGCTTGTTGCAAGGTTTGCAAGGATTGTAATTGTCCCTGCCCTTTACGCAATTCTGTTTTTAAAGCATCTAATTCACTGGCCATTGTTTGACGTTGTTCACGCAAACGGGAAATTTCGTTTTGTTGTTCGGTTTTGGCCGTTTCTAATATTTGTTTCTGTTGCTCTAAAGCCTGTATTTGTGCATCGGCTATAGTATTGGTATCGCCGTCAGTATTTTGTTCACGTAAACGGCTATTGTCTGCCTCTAACCGTTCGATGCGATTACGGCTACTTTGCTGTTGTGCTTCTAAATGACGGATGCGCGTCTGCTCAACTTCGGCTTCCTTCATGCTATGGGCTGCTAATTGATTGAAGCTATCCCATTGTTGTTGCCAATCATCAAAGGCTTGTTCAGCCTGACCTAAATGCTGCGCGGCAATTTCCGCCTGCCCACTGTGTTCCGCTAAAGGCGTTGCCACTGCTGCTAATTCAGTGGTTAACCATTGAATGCGTGCCGTATCTTGTTCTTGATGTTGCAACATCTCTTGCAAGGAGCTTTGAGTTACTTCTAGATCGTCTTGCCATTGTGCGCGTCGTTCTTTTTGATATTCGATTGCTTGCTCAATGCGCGTTACCTCAGAACCTGCGGTATAATAAGTGGCTTGAGTTTCGTTTAAAGCATCGCTGCGCGTACTATGGTGTTCTTGCTCTATCTCTAAGAATTTCTCCACTTCGCGCAAAGCCGCCATTTGACTTTCTAGGCTAACTTCCAATTCGCGTATGGCAGCACTGAGCTCAGCGTCTTCAGCGGTTAAACGCAATAAGCGTCGCGTTAATAATTGCGCACGTAAGGCATCTTCTTCGGTTTTGAATTCTTTATAACGCTGCGCATTCGCGGATTGACGTTCTAGCCGTTGTAATTGTTTGGCTAATTCTTCGCGCAAATCGTTTAGGCGATCTAAGTTTTCGCGCGTATGGCGTATACGGGTTTCGGTTTCGCGCCTACGTTCTTTGTATTTGGATATGCCCGCGGCTTCTTCTAGATAGACGCGTAACTCTTCGGGTTTGGCTTCAATCAGGCGTGAAATCATGCCTTGTTCGATAATGGCATAGCTGCGAGGCCCCATGCCCGTACCTAAAAATATGTCTACTATATCACGGCGTCTGCAACGCACATTGTTCAAAAAATAGGTGGATTGGCCTTCGCGGGTCACTAGTCGCTTGATGGCGATTTCAGGATATTGGGCATATTCGCCACCCAAAGCCCCATTGGGATTGTCGAATAATAACTCTACCGAGGCCTGGCCTATAGGTTTACGTGCCGTAGAACCATTAAAAATAACATCCGTCATGCCCTCACCACGCAACTGCTTGGCGGAGCTTTCACCCATCACCCAACGTACAGCATCGATGATATTAGATTTTCCACAACCATTAGGCCCTACAACGGCCGTTAAATGCCCAGGAAATGAGACCACCGTCGGGTCAACAAATGACTTAAATCCGACTAACTTAATGTTTTTTAAGCGTAATTTGGTTTCTTGCATAAATATTGCTGTTCCTCACCCCGGCAAAATGACAGGAGATAGTATACCTGATGATAGGGGGGTTGTTAAGTATATATAGGAAGCTAACCTTGATTTAACCCAATCCAATCTACGATAGATTCATACTGCTACTGGGCTGGTCTAGCCTCTTCGAAGCCTTCGCTATTTGAGTGGATGGCATTACACGAGGCGGCGGTAAAAAAATCTGTGCAGAAAAACCACTTAACGATTGAGGTTGAACCGGTCCGAATTGAGAATAAATATGCTCAATAATAGCCTCTCTTTCTTTTCTCCGTTCAACAGCTAAAGTAAAGGGAATACTGATAATGCATAATTTTTTAGCATGAAGTAATTCTTTATAACGGTGATGAAAAATATCTCTAGTTGTAGGCGATAATATCGTCTCATCGTTTTGAAAAGAATTACAATTAAAATGTGTAGGACCATTCACTTCAAATAATAGGTCCGAGCCCGTATGCACTATGTTAGCTGGAATGTCAGACACTGAAACAAATAGATCACCTGCTAACAAACCAAAAAAGAATTCTTCTTTAGCGCTGTCTTTAAAAATACTATTGACATACCCACTAACTCTTTCTTGAAAATGAGATGGATTTCCTTGCTTGCGCGAATTATAGATATGATCATATTTATGTATAAATTGAGGTAATTTTTTTAAAGAAACAACCAGTTCTGGTTTCGAGTGCATAAAATAGTCTATCGCTAAAACCCATTGATGCAAATAAACAAATGGTTGTGGCTGTAACAAATGAGGTATTACCGCCTCGTTAATTTTTATTATTAGGTCGGCGCGGATCTCTGCCGTACTATCAACCTGACTACTTACAGCTCTATTTGCATCTATAATGGACAGTGTATAACAAATCTGACTTATCTCAATAAAAGAGAGTTGCTCGCTATCATTCTGCAAATAGATAATAAGTAATTCTAATAATTTTTTGTCTAAAGAATATTGAAAAGGAAAAAAGCTAAGTGCACAAATCATATCCACTTTGTTTGTAATAAATACGCTTTCAATATGTTCAGCGATTTTACCAATAATAGCTGCTGTCATCTGTCTCACTAACGGTTCATCTGCATTTAAACGTAGTCGACCTAGACCCAGCAGTGCTTTGCACAAGCAAGATAATACATAAGGAGAAAAATCCGCTAAAGAAAGTTTTTCTATCTCGATCAATAAATTCTCAAATAATATCTGAACATCTTGCTTATATAGGTTAAATAGACGATGATGCTCGCTCCCCGCAGACCAAAAAATCCCGGAAATCTCATATAAGGTTAACGCTGTATTATCAAGACTTTTGAAAATAGGATATATTTCGAAAAGAGTATCGAGATAAGGATTACTGTTGAATGGTTGTGTTGCATCATCAACCAGCGCTAAGTCCTCTTGAACTGAAGTTAAAGCGACAAATTGAGTGAAAAATCGGTCCAAAGAATCAAAATATGCATCGTCGCTCTCTTCATTTTCAATCTTACCCGCTATAGCTGTAGGCTCGCCTATTTGTCGCGAAAATTCGACATTCATCGGTACATTCTCTAAAATAGCAGATATTTTGTTACATAAAATCTTAACAGCTTTGTTTTGTGGACTAAAAAAAATATCATTTTCAAGCAATTTAGAGAACTGATCTAATATGGCACAAGCCTCATAGATATGTTTTTTTTGTTCATCTCGTTTATTCTGCTCGAGACTATCCTTACTCTCTTTATTCAACTGAATAATCGCATCTTGGCAGTGCATAATACCTTGTGCAACATAACTTATCACCACTCTCGGCCAATAAACACTTGTCTGCACAGAAAGCATCTGTTTTTGTTTTTTCTGAATTAAATGATCAATATAAATTGACAAAGAAGAAGCGAGCAAAAGCATTGAACCAATGTTGTTGTAATTTTTTGCTTGCTGCCACAATGCTAATGCCTGTACGATATCATCAGGGCGTCCTCGTTTAAGAATAATTCTTCCTAATTCTCTCCATGCATTTGGATCATTGTATTCGGCTGCACGTTGGTAATATTCAACCGCTTTAGAATAATCCGTCTCAATTAAACAAGGTGCAAAATATCCTGAATAAATTTCACCAAGCTTATACAAAGATGGAACATGTCCAGCCTCAACTGATTTTTTTAATAAGTAAAATATTTTTTTCAGTTTATTTGCATCATTAAGCCCATTATCTTCATGAATCAAGTCATGTGCTTCATTATAACAAGCAGAGACGTCCCCTCCAGCAGCAGCGCGTTGTTGCCATTGTCTCGAGGAATTTTTATCTTTTAGTAAGAATATACTTGCAAAAGATTGTGCTTGCGCGAACCCCAGTTGTGCCGATACGTGCAAATCATTTTGCCAATTCTCTTCACATAATATAATGCGATCGTTTACCCCCACATCTTTTTCGCCCAATCTACGCATGTAATTTTTAAAAGTTTTGTTGATTATTGCTCTTTTAAAAAACAATTCCCCTCTTTGTTCTTCTGATATTTCTTTAAGCTGATTTTCATCAGGAAATGCTTTCAACGTTTGTTCAAATCTATTCTTTACAAAATAAAAATCACTTTTTCCCTCTACGGCAGCGATACGAAACAAAACAGAATTTGCTATAAATAGAACATCCATCGCTTTTTCTTGACGGCTCACCTCTATCGCATATTCGACATATTTCTCTATCAGTTTAAAAATTGGCTGCCCCAATCTGCCTTCAATTTCTTGTATCTTTACGGCATTTTTTCTCTTTTTTGACTCGAGCTGTGCTAGTTCTGATGTAATTCGTACTTCCGTTATGTCAATAGGGTTTTCGTCTAATAAGTCATGTGTTATTAGATCAAATAAATATTCAGCAATATTTGCAATTAAAAGTGGCATTAAATATTTTTTTAAGCTCTCTGAAGTTATCTTCTCAAAAGTGTACAGCGCATTATCATATTCATTTATGTTGCAATAGGCATTACCCAATTCACAATGAAGTATTTCTCTTACTTCGCTAATACGTGCAAACTCTTTTATTTCAGTTTCCAGCTTAAGCTCTAATTCCACTAGAAAATCTATACCCTCTTTCTCACGAGATTGTTCAGCATAAACTTTTCCTATGCGTGTGATGGTAGTTTGCAAAGCCTGCTGTAAACAATCAGGAAAACGTTGGGCAGGTCTCCGTTTCTTCCACTCTGTCTCAACAGAAGCTTTTATAGGTAAAAACTGTTTACACAAATCAATCAAGGCAGAAAGACAAGACTTATGAGTTTCGAGATTGAATTCTTCTAAATTCTCTAATAAAAATTCTTCCTGCTCTATAAATCCTTGAATGAGGTCTTTAATTTCTTTCGGCTTGGCTTTACGCTGTTTGGTAAACGTTATGTCAGAGCCTGATAAAGTGCTTTCACTACTCCTAATGGCGCTGACCTGTATACGCTGCTTATCTTTTTCTTTACCTTTACCTTTACCTTTAGTTTTCTTTCTGTTCTTAGCCATAATTAATTCCTTCACTAAAATTATTGTATAATATTAAAGATTATTCTGAATCTTTTTCTCCCAGACTAATCAATCGCTGCTCTAATTAAATAATTGGTCAAAGCATACCTGACGATAACATAAATATATATGAAGTGCCTTCATTATCAAGGCATATTCATATTAACATATCGTCCTATTTGGCACAATCATTTTATAGCTATTAACGTACTTGAATAAACATTGCAAACCGTTATTTGGATCAAAATAAGCCAAGAACAGTGAAAGCAGTTACTCTATTTTACTTTCTAGACAAAATTATTCATATTTTGCCGCGAAATTTCAGCTTTTCATGCTAAATTCATGGCCCGGGCGGTACCGGGGAAACATTTTTCTATATAAAACAGCCATTAGAGTTTAAGAAGGAATTTGATAAATTATCTCAATGACTATGGAGCTATAAAACTCTCAACTTGATCCGATGGTTTCTATTTTAAATGACAGATAAACTGTCAGCCGAGTAAGAACCTGTGTACCTTACCCAGACTTGCCAATGTCAAAAAATAGAGCCCTACCATTACCTACGCTATGTCTTAGCCTACATCCAGGAATACACTACCATCGAACAGCTTGCGCCTTTATTACCTTCCAACAGTGATCCAGTCTTGATTAAATAGCGTACCATGCGTTTAAGGTTTGTGCCAACCTATATCCTGCCAAAGTAATTTGTTTTTGGCAGACAATGTGTGTGTTTTTTTGCGCGTTCAGGCTGACCGAATGCTGTGGTACTGCTTCATATGCGTATTCTATCGCCAAGACATAACTATCCTTTGCCCAGCTTAAGGGGTTCTTATCGGCTAAGGCAGCGGTAAATTTCTTAGAAGGATATAATGCTTGCCATTGTTTAGCCAAGGCCCGTATTTGTTTCTTATTTAAAGTTTTATTTTGCGGCCATAAGCCACAACCACCATCCCAAAAGGCATGTAGATTAGGATAGGAACTATCGACTAAGAAATAACGATTGCCGCCAGCATCGCCTTGTGGATAGCTAGAACTATAATAGTTAATCGTGTGCATGGGTTGATGGATATCGCCTAACCAATGTAGATAAAAACGCAGTGCTTGTCCTCGCTCCTCTGCACTCGCTTCTTTATTGTGTAATATAGCCGTATCGAATGCTATGGCGGTCACAACATTGGGACTGGCTGTTTTGTGATTTACACAAACAGTGTCGCCACAATAGGGTAAATTGATGTAATGCCATGTATCATATTGTGAGGTATTAGGACGGATCCAATCTGCCCAGGCAGCACTATCGCTAAAAGATAAAGGATGCGAATACCATGGCCCGGGCGTTTGCACTATTTGCAATACAGTTTTTTTGGCGATTGGCGTTAAGTTTTCGTAGGCGATTTCTGCAACCAGTTTATGGCCATTGCTGTCCCAAGCGTATAAATGAGTAGTAAAAAAGAATATAACAACCGCAATTACTTTCTTCAACAATCGCACAGTGGTGCGCCCAAGTACTGTAAAATACGTCTATTAGGTGGCGGGAAAATATGTTGCGCCAATTGCTGTTTATCAACCCAGCGTAATTCGTCCGCGGCCAAAGGTTTAGGCTTACCTTGATACTGTATAACTTGCCAAACACTGAAAAAAATCTTTCTTTCTATTTTATAGACATAATCAAACAATAGTTTAGCTGATGACACTTCTATAGCCAGCTCTTCTTCTAGTTCGCGGCATAAAGCCTCATACGCTGTTTCCGTTGCTTCAATCTTGCCACCAGGAAACTCCCAGAATCCGGCCAAGGGTTTTCCCTGTGGGCGCAATCCCAGTAGATATAACCCTTGTTCATTTTGAATAATGCCGATGACTACATTGAGCACTATCGCACCACACCATGACACTGCTTAAATTTGCGTCCTGAGCCGCAGGGGCAAAGATCGTTACGGCCTATTTTTTTATCGCTACGTGAAAAAGGCAGTATTTTGTTGTCATCTATCATTGGCCCTTCGGGAGCCAAGTCACCATGCAAATAACGTACATTGCTATTGTCCAATGCATTTGACGGTGGCTCAACATTGAGCTCTACTTCGTTGGGAACTTCCAGTTGCATTAAGTTGGTAATGACATCGTAACGCAGGCTTTTTAACATAGAGCCAAATAACTCAAAAGCTTCACGCTTATATTCCTGTTTAGGATTTTTTTGTGCATAACCGCGTAAATGGATTCCTTGGCGTAAATAATCCATGGTGGCTAGATGTTCT
Organism: Pseudomonadota bacterium; assembly: GCA_021782065.1. Next base: position 5,506 of record JAJXVQ010000009.1, on the reverse strand, counting down.
TTCCAATGTTGATCTAATTGTTGCAACAACACCGCTTTCTCAAGGTGCCGCATTACGTCTGGGTTGACCGATAGCCATTTATTTTCATAACTGTTTTCCATAATATCTTTTATTTTTTGCCTCAAACCTTCTTCATTCAGTTGATCATCTGTTGCCAACCAATCTCTAACAGGCAATGTAATACGAAAAGCAGTTTGAAATTCGACTTCTAAGGGTCCAACAGCCCATTCTTCTGCAAAACTACCTGGGGCAATAAATTGCTCTATGGTTTCTTCCGTCACATCATTTAGCATCAGGCGTATGGTTTCAGAAATGTTATCAGCAGCCAACAATGAATTGCGCTGTTCATAAATAACTTTGCGTTGTTCATTGGCCACATCGTCGTATTCTAATAATTGTTTACGCATGTCAAAATTAAAACCTTCTACTTTACGTTGCGCGCCCGCAATGATACGATTCAACATAGGGTGTTCCATCGCTTCGTCAGGCTGCCCTAAACGCGCAATAAAACCGGCCACTTTTTCGGAAGCAAAAATACGCAGTAGATTGTCGTCCATACCCAGATAAAAACGGCTAGACCCTGGATCGCCTTGACGACCAGAACGACCGCGTAATTGATTATCTATGCGTCTAGACTCATGACGCTCGGTACCCAACACATGCAAACCACCAGCGGCAACCACGATCTCGTGGCGTATTTGCCAGTCGGCGGTATGTGCGGCAATTTCTTCCGCTGTAGCATGGGGTAAGTTTGCTAATTCACTACTCAACTGCCCACCTAAGACTATGTCTGTGCCACGACCCGCCATATTCGTCGCAATGGTTACCGCTCCGGGCCTACCCGCTTCGGCAATAATAGAAGCCTCGCGTTCATGTTGTTTGGCATTCAAGACCTCGTGCTTTATTTTTTGATCCGTCAATAACTTGGATAAATATTCAGAAACTTCAATAGAAATGGTACCTACTAAAACGGGTTGCTTTTTTGCCACACATTCTTTAATTTCATCCACCACCGCTTTAAATTTCTCATCCCGACTGACATAGACTTTATCTGGATAATCGGCTCGTATTACGTTTCTATTCGGCGGAATCGCCACCACTTCCAAACCATAGATTTGATGAAATTCATAGGCTTCAGTGTCTGCGGTTCCGGTCATACCCGCTAATTTGTCATATAATCTGAAATAGTTTTGAAAGGTAATAGAGGCCAGTGTTTGATTTTCATTCTGCACGGGCACGCCTTCTTTGGCTTCTACCGCTTGATGCAAACCATCGGACCAACGGCGTCCTACCATCAATCGACCCGTGTGTTCATCGACTATGAATATTTCATCATTTTTAACCACATAATCCACATCGCGCTGATAGATAAAATGGGCGCGCAAAGCGGCATTGATATGATGCATTAATATCACGTTTTGCGTGTCGTATAAACTTTTGTGCGTTTTGATAAGATCTGCTTTTGTTAACAATTTTTCTATTTGCGCATGACCCGCTTCAGATAAAAATATTTGTTTTGCTTTTTCATCCACATAAAAATCGCCTTCGCTGTCTTCACTGGCTTGGCGCGTTAATTGTGGTGCAATTTCATTGATGCGGATATATAATTCAGCACCGCCTTCGGAAGGGCCAGAAATAATCAGAGGCGTACGTGCTTCGTCGATTAGAATGGAGTCGACTTCGTCGACGATGGCAAAATAATTACCGCGTTGCACTTTGTTTTGCAGACTAAAAGCCATATTATCACGCAGATAATCAAAGCCAAATTCATTGTTGGTACCATAAGTAATGTCGGCTGAATAAGCGGCACGTTTTTCTTCAGGGGATATTTGCGATAGATTAATGCCTACCGTTAAACCCAAAAATTGATAGATAGGCTCCATCCATTGGGCGTCACGTTTGGCCAAATAGTCATTAACGGTCACGATATGTACACCACGTCCCGTCAAAGCATTTAAATAAGCCGCTAAGGTGGCCATTAAGGTTTTACCCTCACCGGTTAACATTTCAGCAATATTGCCTTCGTGTAATACCATGCCGCCTATTAATTGCACATCGAAATGGCGCAAGCCTAAAGTCCGAGCGGATGCTTCGCGCGCTGCGGCAAAAGCTTCAGGTAATAAACTGTCCAAAGATTCACCTTTGGTGAAACGCTCTTTAAATTGTGCAGTTTTCGCCTTGATCTCAGCGTCACTTAAGGCCTTAAAATCCACTTCCAAAGCATTGATGCGTGCAACTTGCTGATACAAACGTCGCAAGATGCGATCATTGCGACTCCCAAAAATACGTTTGACGATGTTAGTCCAGGCCATAGCCAATTTTTTCCTCTTAATTCTGTACAACCTATACTCACAGCAGTTGGCTTTTAGGGTAGAAGACTACCCCTAGAGCATCAGGAGTGTAGTAGTCTACATGACTGATGCAAGATGGGCGAAGGCAACACCCCCTAAAAATCAACTGCGAAGAATATATTACCTAATGTGGCCGCTTATTGTACCCTACTTCATGGGGAAATGCGAAGTGATGACAGCTTGCGATTGCAATTAATCTATTTTAACTTTAGAGGTTAATGGCCCAACGCTATCGCTGCCATTGTATCAAACACACTGTAAATACAGTTAATCCGCTTCCTGACGGTCGCCGCCCGGTTATGGTCGCGGCGTCCTGCCGCTTATGGTTTGACACAACTCTGCAACGATAGCTTTGGGCTTACGCCCCGCACTCTGAATATAACCGAACCCAAAAATTACAAATGGACAGTTATATGCGATGCGCTACACAAAATACAGGCACATAAGCCTCAACTTGCGAAAAATTAGCTTTATGTCATTTTTCTGCGGTGCTAACAAATGTGTATGGAGGCGCGACACCTGAATTGTGCCTGGAAGATGCGTTTAAAGCATATTGAAGAACTTCTTGTGTTGAAGTTTCAGCAAAATTTTTTGCTGTTGTCAGAGTAAACAGAGCGCCTAGAGCAATATTTGCGCCGGAACCAATGGCCTCATAGAGATTCGCACTTTCAGCAACCTGATAATCGGCGTGGATGGTAAATAACCTTTCTTGGTATCCAACGAGAAAAGAGCCGCCATGCTCTTGGCTATTTTCAATCTTTGCCCAACCGCCTTCTTTGAAAAGGTTTCGGATCCCACCAATAAAACTCGTAACCATGTATTCCATCACATCTTGTTGAAACGCTATTTCTGGAGGTGTGAAATGATACTGAATCAATTGCCCCATTCTCCATGAAGAAGTGTATCCCATAACAAATTTACCTTTACGGAACACTTTTGGATTTTTTACAATGGTAATGCCGTGATCGTTGCTATTACTTGCACTATCACCGCCTAAATAAACTTGCCCATCACGAACGAGTCCTACGATACAAGTCATGGTTTACTCCTGTTAGTAGATAAATTACACAGACTCATGTTACTATACACTTTTTATGATTACAAGTAGTTTAGTCCTAAGAGTGAGTTCGTTGAGGCAAAAAATGAGCTATAAAAGCATACAAGAAATTATGGCTCAATCCAAAGAGCTGCAAAAACTACAGGCGCATAGCCTTAGATTGCAAAAAATCAGCGATTTAGTGATCCCACTCTTGCCCGTAGAAATACAAGATCAGGTTAGGATCGCTGATTATCAAAATACTACTTTGTTTTTAGAATTAAAAAGCGCCGCCCCTGCGCTGACTCTGCGTTTTCTACTGCCCGCATTAGTACAAAAGTTATGTTTAAAACCCGAATTATATAGATTACGTGACATTAAATATTATGTGCAGCCACGGCAGGATTGATTCAAGGTAACTACTCTTCCCTCTCACTCCTTAACATCCCCTCCCTGACGGACGTGGCTCGGTTATAAACGGATAAACCGCGCCGCTAAGGTTGATAATACGTAGGGGCGAAAACCAAATCACGCACACAAATAGTTTGCGGTTGTTGGTACATCCATAATGCTGCTTTGGCCAAATCTTCTGCTTGAATAATTTGTTGTTCATTTAAATTTAAATTAGCAGCAATCATCAGCGGCGTCATGACTTTTGCTGGGGCAAGATTACAAATACGAATACCGTATTGCGCATTTGCGGCACGCAGTGATTCGCTTAAACTCTTCACCGCTGCTTTAGTCGCTGCGTAGCTTGCAATATGGGGTCTAGAATGTCGATCTGCTACTGAGCTAATGTTAATGATCGTACCCGTTTTTCTTTGGCGCATTCCCGGTAATACCAGTTCAATGCCATTGATAACGCCTTGTAAATTAACTTGGACCGTATTCAAATGATTGGCATGCCCCACTTCTGTAAAATCCCCGCCTTTCACAAACCCCGCATTGTTAATTAAACAGTCTACTTCCCCAAATTTTTCTTCGGCAATCCGCAATGCCTGGTCAAATTCATCGATATTCGTAACATCTACGGGTAGGCACACAGCATTAGGAAGCTGTAAATCTTCCATCATTTCTACCCGACGTGCCAACAAACCTAATGAATATCCCTCTTGCGAGAAAGCCTTCGCCATCGCCGCCCCTATTCCAGAGCTAGCACCTGTAATAACTACCAATGGTTTATTCATTTTTTACTCCAAATTACCTCAAAAAATACGGGCTATTCTAGAAGAGTGGCTCACGAACTGCCCCTACAACACAGTTCTACGAACACGATAAGAAAGAAGATTTTTTCAACCAACTGGAATCCGGATAATAAGCAAATACCAATGAACCCCCTTGAATGGTGTTTATAGTATCCTTGGCTTCGGCCCGTGGCAATGCTGGACACCCCCAACTGCGACCTATTCGACCTTGAGATTGGGCAGCTGATTCACTGACATAATCAGCACCATGAAATACTACATCACGTTGCATAGCATGATCGTTCACCCCCGGTTCTAAACCTTGCATGCGCAAAGACAAACCGTTATGTCCAATATAAGTATTTCTAGTCACAAAAACGCCTAAACTGGATTGATGTGAATTATTAGTGTCGGAAAATTTGGTGGGTACATTATCACCACTACCCTGACCATGTGCTACCAATTCATTGAATTTAATTTTATCCTTGGCCATATCGATCACCCACAACCGTTTTTGGGTGGAAGGTTGCGAATAATCGATAATCGTTAAAATTTGTTTATCGACCACACCGCGTTTGCTGGCACAATAAAAAGCCTTTTCGGCCAATCGCAATACTTTAGGGTTAAGTGTACTGGCTCCTTTTAAAATTAGGCCTTCTCCATTAGCGCTTGCATTAGCGGAACCCACCATTGTCATGCTGAGCATCGCTGCACTCGCTAATATTGTCACTTTTTTAAAAAACATCCTCACACCCCCCATAAATATAGTACCTCATCCGCTTCATAAACTCAATACGCCACCAGGCGTTGGACAGGGCAAGATCATCTAATTTATGACCAGTTTTAGATTAATTTAGGTTAAAGGATCGACAAAAACAGGAAAACATGATCAAATAGGGGCATATTCTGAATATGAGGAGCTAGCTATGGGATCC
>JAJXVQ010000103.1 GCA_021782065.1 Pseudomonadota bacterium | reverse complement strand
CCGCAATTTTACTCATGATCGCTCGACTTTTAGCTGTAAAAAGTGAGTAGAACAAGAAATACAAGGGTCGTAATTGCGTATCACCATTTCGCTGTGAAAGCGCAGATCGTCGTCGCTGTGATCTAAACCAAAGGCCATTAAAGAATGCCATAAGTCTTCTTCTATACGCGCTTGGTTTTGACTGGTCGGCGGTACGATGCGCGAAGAAGCGACTAAGCCTTCATCGTTAAATTCATATCTATGCCATAATAAACCACGTGGCGCTTCAGTACAGCCAAAGCCTACGCCTGCGCGTGGAGTCATGGGCGTACAAGGTGTAGTCGTATAAACATAATTCTCCATAATGCGTATGGCTTCTAACATGGCATAATAGATTTCTACAGAGCGGGCAATGACGCTGTGAAACATGTTTTGCGTGGGAAAAGTAATATTACCTTTCTTTAAAATATCATGGACTTCAGCTGGTAATAAATGATGGTTTAAATTCAATCGTGCCAAAGGACCCACTAAATACGATTTTCCTTGCAAATGACATTGCAAAGCAGTGGAATAAGGCACTTGCGATTCTTTAAGATAGTTATCGAACTCGCTGATGTCTATGTCTAAGCCACGATCAGACACGATACGGCCTTCATTCATGGGATATTCGTGTGGATGACGCAAGCATACAGAAGTAAATTCTTGAGTCACTTTGGCCATGGGTAAGGATGCTGACCATAAAACCAATTCTTGCGCTAAAGGTAGCGACTTTTTAAACTGCGCCAATACTTCTTGCACGGCACTGATCTTAGGTGCGGCGTAAAAACCACCTACACAAGCACCTACGGGATGCACGGAACGTTTACCCAACAAAGTCATTAACATTAAGCCTAAACCATGTAAGTGCATGCCACGCTTGACGATGTCGGGGTGATCTTTGGCCATCGCAATCACCGATGGATATCTTAAAAAATCAGGCGCGGCCAACATGTGTATGTGTAAGGCATGACTTTCCATCCATTCGCCACAATAAAATAAACGGCGCATCTCATGCACCCATGGACTGACTGGCATTTCAAAGATATGCTCTATGGCTTGTACGGCGCTCATTTGATACGCCACCGGGCAAATACCACAAATTCTCGCCACAGCATCGATGACTTCATTGGGCGCACGGCCTTCTAGAAATTTTTCAAATAAACGCGGTGGTTCATAAATGGATAGTTCCAATTGACTGATTTTGCCTTCATGAATTTTTAAATGCAAAGCGCCTTCGCCTTCAACACGGGCTATGATGGGTATCGTTAGATCTTTTTGTATGCCGCTCATGGTACTTTCTTCTTTAATTTTAAGCCCGCTTCTTTAAAGCCGGGCGCACTGTTTTGAATGAATAAAAAGCGTCTGGAAATTTCAGCATCGGATAAACCTAGGCTGGATAGCCATTGTGTTAAAGCCTCGGTGTTGATATTTTCCGCTGGACCATAACAAGCATAACAACCGCGTCCTAGACTAGGACATAAGGCACCGCAACCGGTATGAGTGACTGGACCCATGCAAGGTTCGCCCTTAGCCACCATGACACAGACATACCCTAGACGTTTGCATTCTAAACACACTTTGTCGCGTCGGGCCGAAGGTGTAACTTTTTGTAAGAGTGATAACAAAGACGCTAACACTTGTTGGCTGTTCACCGGGCAGCCATAAATTTCGTAATCCACTTTAACGTGATTTGAAATGGCGGTAGCAGTATCTAAAGTAGAAATGGTCTCGGGGGTGGCATAAATAGCCTGCATCCACGATTTAGTATCGGCAAAATTACGTAAGGCTTGAATGCCGCCCGCAGTGGCGCAAGCGCCTATAGTCACTAAGTAGCGGCTATTAGCACGAATTTCACGTATGCGTTTCGCTTCCTCTGGAGTAGAAATACTGCCTTCTACATAAGCTACATCGACTTTAGCGGTGGGATTGATAGGGCCCATTTCTACAAAATGAACGATGTCTACTTTTTCGGCCAATTTTAATAAATCTTCGCCTAAGTGTAAAAAAGCCAATTGACAACCATCACAAGAAGTAAATTTATGAATAGCGATACGCGGTTTTGCTTCTTCCATTAGAACCCCTTTTTATTCAGTAAGGCTTTTACTTGAGGATAATTGAATACGGGTCCTTCTTTGCAAATAAAATCACCGCCAAATTGACAATGACCGCAATGGCCCACGGCGCATTCCATATTGCGCTCTAAGCTTAAATAAATGGCTTCTTCGGGAAAATGCATTTGTGTCAAACGCTGCACGGAGGCACGCATCATGCCCTCGGGGCCGCACATCATGCACAGGGTATTATTCACATCTAAATTGATTTGATCTAATAATTCAGTGATCAAACCGGTGTGTCCAGGCCAATTGGGCTGAGAACTATCGGCAGCTAAGGCGACTTGTACATTCGGCAATGCTGCCCACTGTTCATATTGCTTTTTAAAAATCAAATCACTACTGTGTTTAACGCCTTGTAAGATAAATAGACGACCAAAATCAGCGCGATGTTTTAATATATGATAAATGATAGACACGCTGGGTGCGCAACCCAAGCCGCCGGTGATGACTAATACATCTTTGCCTTGCGCAAGATCCAATGGCCAACCACGACCGAAAGGACCACGCAAACCCACATGATCGCCGACTTGCAATAAAGACAAGCCGTCAGTCACTCGACCTACGCGCCGTATAGTATGGGCATATAAACGATTGTCTACACCGTTAGACAAAATGGAGATAGGCACTTCGCCTACGCCAAATAAATACAACATATTGAATTGCCCGGGTTGAAAGGCGTAATCTTTTTTTTCAGTATCAGTAAATTGCAGCGTTAAGGTGAAAATATCGCTGGATTCATCGCTGCGCGCGACTATTTTTGTGTCGATGGGTGTGTCTATAACATTCATGAATCTTTCTCTTTTTTATCAACCACTACATTTGATTCGCCCGCAATAGCGGCCATTTCTTCGGTTAAATCAATACCCACTGGACACCAGGTCACACAACGACCGCACCCTACGCAACCACTGGTATCGAATTGATCCCACCAGGTACCTAGTTTATGCGTTAGCCATTGTTTATAGCGTTTTTCAGTGGTATCACGCACGACTTGGCCGTGTATGTAACTATGACCTTGAGTAAAACACGAATCCCACTCACGTGCATGCACGCTGCCATTGCCATCTACCGTAGGATGCTCCGTTTGATGATGACAGAAACAAGTAGGACAAACCGCAGTACAATTACCGCAAGATAAACAACGCTCGGCCACTTCTTGCCAACGTGGGTGGTCCAAATTATTCATCAGTATATCGCGTAAGGCGCGGCTATTATCCTTAGGCATGCGTTTGGTTTGCATATTGGCGGCATCGATGCTGCGTTGTGCTGCCGCGGCTATTTCTGCGGCTTCGGCTTCATTACAATGTAAACTATCAATCAGATCGCGACCTTTGTCACTGCCTACTTCGACTACAAAGCCATTTTGAATTTCAGTTAAAGCCAAATCATAGCCCGAAGTAGCTTTAGGGCCGGTTTTAGTCGATACGCAAAAACAATTTCCGCCGGAGTAACTACAATTAACGGCGATCACTAATAAATGCTCTCTATGCCAGCGATATTGTTGATCACCATATTGTCCTTTCAGCAAGGTTTTATCTTGTACCGCCATGCCTGCTAAGTCGCAGGAGCGGGCACCTATTAAAGCGATAGGTTTATGTTCCGGTAAAGTTTCTTTGAAAGTGAATGCGCCTTCCTCATCGCGTTCTACGCGCCATAAGGATTCTTTAGGTTTAAACAGTAAGGGTTTAATCGCTTGCGGGCCATTAGCCCAGGCAAAGGATTCATTGAGTTCACTTTTTTGTAAACGATACTGTCCGGGCTTTTGCGCATCGCGCATGCCCCAGGGTAATTGCTTAGCATCGGTTAAGTCATCAAAGACAATGGTGCCGTCTTGTACTTGCGGGCCCAGACAACGATAGCCTAAGGCGTTTAAAGCGCTGATTAGGTCGTTGAATTGTTCATAGGCTAGGAAGTAGGGCATTGTTTTATTCCTAAAAAAGAAAAGTATATCATATGGGCGCTATCTTACATATAGAAGTATTTTGCTTGCCATTAAGCTGGGTAAAATTTAAACAAGAATCAGTATTAAATATAAGTCTATTTAAATCAAGGAGTTATACATTTATTTTTTTGCGAAGACGTAAAATAAGGGCCTATCCATAGGACTAAATTTAGTCTATAATAAGATCTATAATACTTGTTAAGGTGATTATTATGAACTTTTCCACACAAATAAAACCGAT
>JAJXVQ010000102.1 GCA_021782065.1 Pseudomonadota bacterium | reverse complement strand
CAACATTGCTTTGCCCGTCACGGTCATGCCACATAACCAAGCGCCATAGCCTATCATCACAGTTTGTTTGCCTTTTTTCACTAAGGTTTCACACAAACGCTGAAACTTCGCTGAGTTTTTAGCAATTAAGCCGCGACCATACGCATACGCCATGATCAATTCATCCATTGCTTCATCATTACCATCGGCAATGGCCATCGCAAAATAATATTCTGCTAAACGCATTCTATCTTGGGCTGGCAAACAGGAAAAGTGAGCTTCGCCTAATGATTCAATAACTGGAAAATGATTCATCTGCGCGTAACTGGCGGCCAAACGATATGCTGCTCGACCATTGCCGCGCTCTGCAGCCAAACGTAATAAATTTAAAAGATCGTGATGTGGGAAAATAGGGTCATCTGGATAGGATAAAATTTGTAATGCTAATAAGAAAGGCGCTTCTTGGCAGCCAAAATCGGTGGCCAATAATAATTCTTCACATCCTAAGGCTTTTTCTTCGGCAGTGGCTTCTTCGTGGAATAAATCTAAGCCTTTTTTTAAATGCTCTGCGGCACGCCCGCACGCTAACTTGGGATCCATGACCCAATATTCCTTATTGCCCAAGCGTAAATGGCGAAACACTGGTATATAACGCCGCTTCGTTTTTTCAACACTCATATGCCAAACTCCTTTTTTGCATAGTCAAGCCGAACGCCGGGCCAGGCCAGACCGCACAATGACAGAGTATAGCATAGTGTGCTATTTTTACCAGGTGCCAAGGTTTAGGTTATACAAGTGTAGCCTAAACCAGATGGCAATGGTTAAAAAAATGTTTTATATCAATAGGTTAATATGTCCACTATTAAAGAGCTGGTCAAAAATCATACTGAAGAGAAAATCTTATTCCAACGTCGCTTATGGGTGGCCGCTAGCGTCATTGGCTTATTGATATTGGTTTTGATAGCAAGACTCATATTTTTACAAATTATGGAGCATAAACGCTATACTACCCTATCTAATCAAAATCAATTTACTTTATTGCCCATCGCCCCTCCGCGCGGACTAATTTATGATCGCCATGGCGTGTTATTGGCTGCAAACAACCCGGTCTTCAACTTGACCTTAACGCCCAATAAGGTCAAAAATATCTCTGCCACCATCGTCGACCTACAAACCGTGTTAACGATCACCAACGATGATCTGGCTTATTTTTATAAACAATTAAAACAAAATGGTCGCTTTAATCCTATTATCTTAAAGGCAAAATTATCCGCAGACGATATGGCGCGTTTTTATGTCAATCAATATCGCTTTGCTGGCGTACACGTAGACGCTGAATTAGTGCGTTATTATCCTCAAGGCGATAGTTTTGTCAGTGCTCTAGGTTATGTAGGCCGTATTAATGCCGATGAATTAAAAAAAGTGGATTCACAAAATTATTTAGGCACCAATTATATAGGTAAATTGGGCATAGAAAAATTTTATGAAAATGAATTACACGGCACAGTTGGCTACCAACAAGTAGAAACCGACGCCAACGGACAGATTGTACGCGTATTACAACGCAAACCACCGATCCCCGGCCATGATTTACATTTGGCTTTAGATAGCACGCTACAATTGGCTGCAGCTAATGCCTTAGATGGCGAACGCGGCGCCGTGGTCGCCATAGAACCTAAGACTGGGCGAATTTTAGCGCTGGTCAGCGCCCCCGGTTATGACCCCAACCCCTTTGTATTTGGCATTAGCAGCAGCGATTATACTCAATTGCGCGATTCACCCGATCATCCTTTATATAACCGTTCTATACGCGGCCAATATCCTTTTGCGTCAACGATCAAACCTTTTTCAGCCACTGCAGCACTCTATTATAATGCGGTCACCCCCGATTGGACCATCTTTGACAATGGTTTTTATACGCTACCCAATGGCTCACACACCTATCGTTGTTGGGCGTGGAAAAAACATGGGCATGGCCGCGTCTATATGAGCCGTGCCATCACTGTTTCCTGCGATACTTATTTTTATCAAGTCGCAAACATACTGGGCATTACTCGTTTAGGCAATGTGTTGAAAATGTTTGGTTATGGTGCAAAAACAGGTATAGACGTAGATGAAGAATTGCCCGGTTTGGTGCCTACACCCGAATGGAAATTAAAGACCAAAGGCCAACCTTGGTATTTAGGCGATACCATCGTCGCAGGTATAGGTCAAGGGTATTTGTTGACTACCCCCTTACAAATGGCACATGCCGTTGCCGGTATTGCCACGCGTGGTCAGCCTTATAGACCTTCTATAGTTGATTATCAAATTCTACCCAATGGTGAAAAAATAGTCATGCCCAGCGTGGCATCACCACCCATACAACTCAGCGCCGACAATTGGAACTTAATCGTCACCGCCATGCAAAATGTAGTCGCCAGCGGTGAGGGTACTGCGCATGTTTCTTTCGGTGTCCCAGCTTATACCGTTGCCGCCAAAACCGGTACCGGCCAGGTGTTTAGTACTTTTGGTAAAGACATCGATAACAAAGGGAAGCCTAAGAATTTGCAAGACAATTCGTCTTTCATTGCTTTTGCACCTGTAGACAACCCCAAAATAGCACTGGCAGTGGTGATTGAAAACGGCGTTCACGCCGCGCCCGCTATCGCCCGCCAGATACTGGACGCTTTTTTTAACGAGGCCGAAAATGCAATACCGCCACCCACCACTCCCTAACGTCACGTCGTCTACAGCACGACCTCAAGATTTGCTCTTTAGATGGCATCTAGACAGTAATTTGCTGCAAGCTTTATTCTTTTTAATTGGCTTTGGTCTAGTGATCTTATACAGTGCGGGCAATGAAAATGTGCATACCGTTGAGGGACAATGTGTACGCTTGGCTTTTGCCGCTCTGGTTTTGGCAGCAGTAGCGCAAATTCCACCTTATCGTTTACGTATGCTGGCACCCTGGACTTTTTTTGTGGGTTTATTTTTCCTCATTGCGGTTATGGCGATGGGGGATGTGGGTAAAGGCGCGCGCCGCTGGTTGGATTTCGGCATTATTCGTTTTCAGCCTTCCGAGATCATGAAATTAGCCATCCCCATGTATTTGGCTTCCATATTACACGAAAAAATATTACCGCCGCGTTTTACAACCTTGTTGTTATGCTTGTTTATTATCTTAGTGCCTGTAGGTTTAACTGCGTTGCAACCCGATTTGGGTACGGCTTTAATGCTGCTGTTGACTGGATTTTGTGTAATCTTTTTAGCAGGTCTACCTTACCGTTATTTAATTTTGGTGGTACTACTGGCCGCTGCAACTGTGCCCGTTTTATGGCATTCTATGCACGATTATCAACGGCAACGCGTGTTAACTTTTTTAAACCCAGAAACCGATCCCTTGGGGCATGGTTATCATATTATACAATCCAAAATCGCCATAGGTTCAGGCGGCGTATTTGGCAAAGGTTGGTTGATGGGCACACAATCCCATTTAAATTTTTTACCTGAACATGCCACTGATTTTATCTTTGCCGTTGCGGGTGAAGAATTAGGCCTATTCGGCGCTTTGATCTTATTGCTGGCCTACGCCTGGGTCATTGGTCGTGGTTTCGTGATTGCGTATACGGCCCAAGATACTTTTTCACGTTTATTGGCAGGCAGCCTCGCCATTGCTTTCTTCTTTAATGTTTTTGTCAACATAGGCATGGTCTGTGGACTATTACCTGTAGTGGGCATTCCCTTGCCCTTAGTCAGTTACGGTGGAACCTCTATGGTGACCTTAATGGCCGCCTTTGGCGTATTGATGTCTATACAAACGCATAGACGACTGTGGAGTACTTAGGTTTCTATAAGAACCCTGCACCCACACTTTCAAAGGCGGAACCAAACCAAGCAGTGACGTTCAAAACAAAGGCACTCAAGACCCCCACAGCTTTACGCACAGGACCCAATGTTCTACGCACTAGACCTCGTGGCTCATCTTGATGCGCTTTTTGGGGTGCAGTTGATCCAAAAAGAGCATGTCGATTACCAACTAATACAGAAGGTTTACTTTCAGCAACCATCGCCCCGACTGGGTTAATTTCTATTGCTGGCTTAGCCTCCTCTAACACAACGGCATCCATCTTGTGCGCTTTAGCCTGTTCAATGTTTTCTTTATACTTGCTCAAAGCTTCTTTAGCAGATTCGTGTTGTGCTATAACTTCCTCTGTAGTATTCAGTAAATACCTAGATTCTTCATATAAAGCCTTTTCAGACAAAATGAGTTCTTTGCCTTTAGAAGACCGCGTTTGATGTTGCATCAAAAGTTCATGGTTTTTCCTTTGTACTTCTAACCAATTTTGCACTTTGACCAAACGATGCAAAAT
>JAJXVQ010000101.1 GCA_021782065.1 Pseudomonadota bacterium | reverse complement strand
ACGGTGGGTTCATTGATATCGACCCTTTGAAAACGTCTAGCCAAAGCATGGTCCTTTTCAAAAATACCGCGGTATTCCTGATAGGTCGTAGCGCCTATGCATTTTAAGTTACCCGCGGTTAACAGCGGTTTAATTAAATTAGACGCATCCATAACCCCACCCGATGCCGCGCCCGCACCGACGATGGTGTGAATCTCATCTATAAACAAAATAGCGCCGGGTTGTGCACTCAATTCTTGTACCAATTGTTTAAAGCGTTTTTCGAAATCACCGCGATATTTAGTACCGGCTAATAAATTGCCTAAGTCTAAGGCATAGACGGTGCAATGGCTGATGATTTTAGGCACCTTGTTTTCAATAATTAACTTAGCCAAGCCTTCAGCAATCGCGGTTTTACCCACGCCAGCTTCACCCACCAATAAAGGATTATTTTTACGTCTGCGACATAAGGCTTGTATGGTTAAAGCAATTTCTTCTTCACGGCCAATTAGAGGATCAATTTTACCTGTCATCGCCAATACGTTTAAATTACTAGTATAGGCTTCCAATGCTGTTTGCCCACCAGAACCGCCTTCATCTTCCCCCAGTGGCGAATGCATACCGTCGGTTTTAAACGGCGATGGGAATTCTTGCGGCTTATTATTCGTTGCCCCTTGGCTCAGATAATTGACTATGTCTAAGCGATTAACTTGTGCATTTTTTAAAATTTGTACCGCTTCACTGTCTGGCTCGCTGAATATGGCTGCCAAGACATTTGCACCATCCACTTCACTTCGTCCAGTTGATTGCCCTACATGAAACACCGCCCGTTGCAAGACGCGTTTAAAGCCTAAGGTGGTTTGTATTTCTTGTTTATCTTCCGTTATGGGATGGCTCGGTATCTTTTCCAAGGCTTCCGATAATTGAAAATAAATTTGATCTACATCAGCACCACACGCCAATAAGGCATCTAATGCAGATACGTTTTTCAATAAAGCAAATAATAGATGCTCTATGGTAATATATTCATGCGAGCGATCCCTGGCTTCTTTAAAAGCCTGATTGAGCGTAAGCTCTAACTCTCTGTTTAACACGGTTATTTCCTCCAACGGACTCGATACTTTGCGTTCGCCAAAACGCCTTTAATTTCACTTCCTCTACTTATAACCTTAGCTTAAAAATACAAATATTGCCTAATTTCATGCTGTAAAAGCATGAAAATGAATATATTTTAAACAGAATGCGCGAATTATCGTCAGTGCATCTTTATTTTGTGCAATAAAGCTACATATTCTTATTGATAATTTCACCAAATTCCGAACAGGAAACAAGCGTGGCACCTTCTAGCAAACGTGCAAAATCATAGGTGACATGCTTACTGCTGATAGCGCCTTCCATGCCTTTGATGATGAGATCTGCGGCTTTGTCCCAACCCAAATGACGCAACATCATTTCCGCAGACAAAATAATTGAACCTGGATTAACCTTGTCTTGCCCAGCGTATTTAGGGGCTGTACCATGGGTTGCCTCAAAAATAGCTGTATCCGCACCGATATTAGCGCCTGGAGCAATACCTATACCACCTACTTGAGCCGCCAGCGCATCGGAAATATAGTCCCCATTTAGATTTAAGGTTGCGATAACACTGTACTCTTCTGGCCTTAGCAAAATCTGTTGCAAGAAGGCATCGGCAATCACATCTTTAATGACAATAGTCTTACCCGTTTTAGGGTTTTTGAACGATTGCCAAGGGCCAGAATCTATGATTTCCGCCTTAAATTCGGAATGCGCTAAAGAATAACCCCAGTCGCGAAAGCCGCCTTCGGTGTATTTCATGATATTGCCCTTGTGTACCAGGGTCACAGAGGGTTTATCGTGATCTATGGCATATTGTATGGCTTGGCGTACTAAACGCTCTGTACCCTCTTTAGAAACCGGTTTAATGCCTATACCACACATCTTAGGGAAACGAATCTTCTTGACATGCATTTCATTCTGTAAAAAAGCAATGATTTTCTCCGCTTCAGGGCTGCCACCTTGCCATTCTATACCAGCATAGATGTCTTCCGAATTTTCCCTGAAAATAACCATGTCTACCTTCCATGGTTCTTTGACCGGACTAGGCGTGCCTGTAAAATAACGTACAGGTCTTAAACAAACGTATAAATCCAGCTCTTGTCGCAAGCTCACATTCAATGAACGTATACCGCCACCCACAGGCGTACTCAAAGGCCCCTTAATGGCAACCTTGAAATCGCGTATGGCGTCTAAAGTTTCCGCAGGCAAATATTGATTAGCGCCATAGACGGTGACCGCTTTGTCTCCAGCATAAATTTCCATCCAAGCAATGGCTTTATCGCCACCATAAGCCTTTTTAACCGCATGATCCACTACGGCACGCATCACCGGCGTAATGTCCACGCCTATGCCATCGCCTTCGATAAAAGGAATAATAGGATTGTTAGGGACTACACAATGGCCGTGGGCATCGTGGGTAATCTTTTGGCCATTGGCAGGCACGGTGATGGAATGATAGGACATAAAAAACCCCTTAAATAAATGGTGGAACGATATGGGGGATATTGTACTCTTTTGGCCGAGCCCTGTCATCACTAATATGCTTTGTTTCTGTTACGTCATATCTATACTTTTTTAGCTCGGATATATCCAGGGCTGTATTGTTATAATTCCTCGCTGGCCGGGTCCTGGCACGCGACACCCAGCCATAACTATCGCGCTTTGTTTCTTGTTCATTCATATTTTCTCTGTTCGGCTAAATCCAGGGCTCAACATTATAATGCATCGCTGGC
This sequence comes from Pseudomonadota bacterium, assembly GCA_021782065.1. The sequence goes on along the minus strand of JAJXVQ010000101.1, from coordinate 1,548 downwards.
CGGGTCCTGTCCCGGTGATACCTCGTCGTGCTCGTGCCTGCGCGCGCCGAGGACTCCCTCACCGGAACACCCTGCCATAACTATTGCGCTTTATAGTAAGCAAATAAACATAAGTCTCTGTGGGCCGTCATTGCTGTAAAGGTCAAGTAATTCGTTGATAGATTAGTAGGAGAGCCACAACGAACTCCAAAATTTCACGGTACGGTTATTACTCGCGGAGCTCGTCATTGCGAACCAGCGAAAACACAGCATTATAAAGAAGTCTATGTACGTGAATGTCTTTTGAATAATAGAATTTCGCGTAACTGGATGAGCGCAGTGTGGCAATCCATCGTTTTAACAATGAAAATGAATGCTATGTACAGTGAAACTTATAGATCTCTATGAAATGTATTGTGGGTATTTTACTGGATTGCCACACTGCGCTCGTCTAGTTTCGTTGAATTCAATAAGTCAGTTATCATTGCCGTGCTTAGTTTCTATTATAGATTAGCTACTCGCTTGTTCGCAATGACGGGCCGGGTAGAACTATGCTATAGCAATCTGCTCATAGATACGGAGAAAGCTATCAGCGAATTACTTAACCTTTACAGCAATGACGGCGTTCGAGATAGTTGCTTCGTAATGCTCGACAGAGAAAATGAATTCTACAACGACGGCGAACGAATCACCATCATCTTTTCGTATGTCATGTCGTGCATGGAATACGGAATACCGCCGGTGCCAAAACCGGATTGCTTGCGTCCAGCAAAAGGCATCCAATCTACTCTAAAGGCGGTGTGATCATTCACCAACACCGTGTTAGCCTGCAACTGTTTCACCATTTCTAAGGCTATATCTAGATTTTTAGTAAACACCGCTGATTGAAATGAAAAGGGCAACGCATTGGCATTTTTAATAGCTTCTTCGCGTTGTGTATAGGAGTTAATACACACCACGGGGCCAAAAACTTCTTGCGTACACACCTTAGCATCTAGAGGCGGATTATAAAGAATCGTCGGGGCATAACAGCTATCCGACAAAGCCTTGCCACCACACAATAATTTTGCGCCTGCGGCCACGGCTTCATCGACCCAGGTGGCCACGCGTTTTAATTCTGTAGCCGTAATCAAAGGCCCTACTTCAGTCTTTGCATCCAAAGGATCACCCACACGCAATTTTTCGGCCGCAGCCGTCATTTGTTGCGCCAATGTCTGCGCTATTTTTTCGTTTGCAAAAATACGTTGTACCGAAATACACACTTGTCCTGCATGATAAAAACCACCCTTTGTTAATAACGATACGACATCTGCCATCTCGGCATCAGCCTCCACTATAACAGGCGCTGCTCCGCCATGTTCCAAAGTGCAACCTACTCCAGGTGGTAATAAGGATCGTAAATGCCAACCTACACGGCTAGAGCCTATAAACGATAAAAAGCTAATGCGTGTATCGGCCACCAATTTTTCGGCAATTGAACTAGGGCAAATAATCGCTTGCGCAAATGTTTTAGGCAACCCTGCTTCGTATAATAAATCCATAAAAGCCAAACAAGACAAAGGTGTGCTG
>JAJXVQ010000100.1 GCA_021782065.1 Pseudomonadota bacterium | reverse complement strand
ATTGCGCCCTTTGTATGCCTGTAGGTGGCTTAGGTTTAATCTTGAGCAATTATTGAAACAATTCCCCCATCAGAGGAATTATCATGTTAAAGCATATTAGTTTTGTACAGAAAGGTTTCACCTTGATTGAAATTATGATCGTTATTGCCATTATTGGCATTTTGGCGGCCATCGCCATCCCGCAGTACAGCAATTACGCCGCTAAGGCCCGATTTGTACAAGTACAAAATGCGGCCATGGCTAAAAAATCGGATGTTTCGGCACAAATCATCGCTGCAGGCAAGACTGCTTGTACCCCCGTAGCCGCTAGCGCACCCAGCGCCACACAAAAAACGGCTGGGGTCGGCGTATCCGATGCTTGTGTTATCACTGCTACGCCGTGGGATGAAGCACCCATGACCGCTGCCGATACCTATATTTTAACCCCTACTTACAACACTACCGATGGCACTATCAGTTGGATCGTCGATGCGAACAGCGGTTGTAAAACCAGCGGACATGAGTTGTGCTAATTTAATGCCCTATCATGGAAACCCTATCTTCCTCACTGGCGGCAACGATTGTCGCCAGTGAAAACTTTGGCCTGCCGCTCATCGATTTAAATGCCTACGATCCGGCCCAGATACCAATGGAATTCATCGATGAAAAACTGATGCGGCAGCATTGCATGCTGGTCTTGCATAGGCGCGGTGAGCGTTTAGATGTGGCCATAGTCGACCCTTCTTCTTTAGCCGCATTAAACGATCTTAAATTTAAAACCGGTTTAAACACACAACCTATTTTGGTAGAACAAAACAAGCTAATACGCTTGATAGACAAATTGCTAAGCCATCATGCCGGTACGGCTTTAGAGGCACATAGTGATGATAACGATAGTCCTGCAGAAAACAGCCTTACAGAAGGTGACGATGCACCCATAGTACGTTTTGTCAACAAAATCTTGCTAGAAGCCATACACAACAAGGTATCCGATATACATTTTGAACCCTTTGAAAATAGTTATCGCATACGCTATAGGCAAGATGGCGTATTGTATGAAGCCGCCCGTCCACCACAAGCCTTATCGCCCCGCATCAGTGCGCGCTTGAAGGTCATCGCGCAATTGGATATAGCTGAACGCCGCTTACCGCAAGATGGACACTTCAAAATGGCGCTCTCGCCAGAGAAATCCTTGGATTTTCGTATCAATACCTGTCCTACCATCAGCGGTGAAAAGGTCGTCATTCGGGTATTGGATCCCACTTCGACACATATAGGCATCGCCCAACTGGGTTTGGAAGAAAAACAACAGCGCTTATTTTTAGAACATATTCAAAAACCGCAAGGTATGGTATTGGTCACCGGCCCTACCGGCAGCGGCAAAACAGTTTCCTTATACACCGCATTAAGCATTTTAAATACGGATGCAGTCAATATTTCTACCATTGAAGACCCGGTAGAAATGAATATCACGGGCATTAACCAAGTGCCTGTAAACTTGAAAGCTGGTTTAGATTTTGCCACCGCGCTACGCGCTTTCTTACGTCAAGATCCGGATATTATCATGGTAGGAGAAATACGCGACTTGGAAACGGCCGAAATTACCATCAAAGCAGCACAAACGGGCCATATGGTTTTATCCACCTTGCATACTAATAGCGCCGCCGAAACACTAACCCGTTTGCTCAATATGGGCGTACCCGCCTTTAATGTCGCCACTTCGGTGTCTTTGATCGTGGCACAACGCTTAGCGCGGCGTTTATGCGATGAATGTAAGCATACTATAGAAATCCCAGAGAAAAGCTTATTAGAAATGGGCTTTAGCGTAGATAAATTATGCGGTAACTTTACATTATTTAGCGCACACAGCGCGGGTTGCCAACATTGTCATTTCGGTTATACGGGCCGTATTGGTCTTTATGAGGTGCTGCCCATATCTGACGCCCTAGCCGAATGCATTATGGCCGGTGGCAATTCGCTGACTATATTACAGCTCGCCTTAAAAGAGGGTTTACAAACCCTGCGCCATTCGGGATTCAATCGTGTACGCGAAGGTTTAACCAGTTTGGAAGAGATCAGCCGTGTTACGTAATATACCGTATTACGCAATAATAAAGGTAATCGAGCGTCGAATATTAGGGCATAGATGGGGAAAATAGTGACGAGTAACCTTTTATGGTAAAGAGATGAACAAGAAGAAAAAATTACAGCAATACCTTTGGTACGGCCACAATGCTAAGGGCGAGAAATTAAGTGGCGAACTGTCGGCAATAAGTTTAATTTTTGCCAAGGCCGAAATCCGCAGACAAGGCATTATTTTACAATCGGTTAAAAAGAAAACAAATGGCTTTTTTTCCAGGAAGCACAGAAAAAAATTAACGGCCAAGGATAATGCGCTGCTATTGCGCCAACTCTCTACTCTACTCAATGCCGGTATCCCCGTGGTGCAATCTTTAGAAATGGTGGCTCAAGCCAATACCGGAGGGAAAACCATGCTATTAACCATTAAAAAAAACATAGAAAGCGGCATCTCTTTTTCTAAAGCCTTGCGCCACTATCCAGATAGTTTTAGTCCTCTAAGCTGCAATCTGTTAGCCGCAGGTGAACAAGCAGGATCTTTAGACCAGATGCTAGATCGCGTTGCCAGTTATGCTGAAAAAAGCGAATCCTTAAAGAAAAAAATCAAAAAAGCACTGACTTACCCAGCGGCCATCATCAGTATTGCATTTTTAATCACTGCTGGTTTGTTGATGTTTATCATTCCCACATTTAAACAAGTCTTTGACGGATTTAATGCCGAATTACCTGCCCCCACCCGCGCCGTCATTGCTTTATCCAATGCCTTAAGACATTATGGCTGGATTGCCGTTATTGGTTTTGGCCTCAGTCTTTATTTATTCAAAAAAAGCTATCAAAAAAATAGTAACTTTGTAGAAAAAGTAGATAACCTGTCCTTACGACTACCCATAATCGGTACTATTTTAGAAAAAGCCGCTATCGCGCGATTTGCACGCACCTTAGCCACAACCTTTGCCGCGGGGTTACCTATGGTCGATGCCTTACAATCGGTGGCAGCAGCTACCGGTAATGCAGTATTTAACAAGGCAACGCTGGCCATATGCAATGAAGTTTCGCAGGGCCTAAAGATCCAACGCGCTATGAACAATACCCATTTATTTCCCCCCTTAATGGTGCAAATGGTGAGTGTAGGCGAAGATTCCGGCTCACTCGAGTTGATGCTAGGCAAGGTTGCCGAACTGTACGAAGAAGACGTCAATCATGTGGTTGATAATCTAAGTGCGTTACTAGAACCCCTACTTATGCTAATCTTAGGGGTATTGATAGGCGGTTTGGTCATCGCCTTATATCTACCTCTATTCAAACTAGGAGCAGTCATACAGTGATAGAAACATGGTATTTAATGTGTAGTTCTTTTCCTCTGCAATTTGGGATAATTCTCGTTTTAGGCTTGCTATTCGGTAGCTTTTTAAATGTAGTCATTTACAGAATACCGAAAATGCTGATGCGCGAATGGGAGCAAGAATGCCAAGCTTTCTTGAGCCAAACCGAAAACACCGAGATAGAAAAGCTCAGTCTATGGTGGCCAGCTTCTCATTGCCCCCATTGTAAAAAACCCATAGCGCCGTGGCAAAATATTCCGGTGTTGAGTTTTATCCTGCAAAAAGGCCGTTGCCGTAGTTGCAAGGTAAAAATCAGCTATCGCTATCCATTGGTAGAAGCATTAACGGCCGTGATTCTATTGTGGGTGTTTTTAGTGCATGGCTTTACCCTGACAACACTAGGATTTAGCTTATTAAGCCTAGGCTTAATCGCCTTGTCTTTTATCGATTTAGACGAACAGATTCTGCCCGATAATATAACTCTACCACTATTGTGGCTAGGTTTATTATTCAGTTTAAGTGTGTCTTTTATCAGGCCAGCAGATGCCATTTTAGGCGCCATTGCGGGCTATTTATTGTTATGGTTAGTAGGCGGTGTGTATAAGTTATTGCGACGACGTGAAGGCATAGGCCAAGGCGATTATAAATTATTGGCTTTGTTAGGAGCCTGGACAGGCTGGCAGACCCTACCCTTCATATTATTATTGTCATCAGTGATAGGTGCTATAATGGGGACTATTCTGATACTATTGCGCCGCCAGAGCATGCAAAAGCCCCTACCCTTCGGCCCTTATTTGTGCTTGGCTGGGTTTAGCACCATTATTTACCCACATTGGATACAATGCTTTTATAACTGGGTTGGACCATAATGTACAGCGTAGGCTTAACAGGAGGGATTGCCAGTGGTAAATCCACTGCGGCCGATTTGTTTGCTCAACATGGCGTGACCATCATCGATGCCG
>JAJXVQ010000099.1 GCA_021782065.1 Pseudomonadota bacterium | reverse complement strand
TGCAACATAAACAACATATCGTTGATATGATTTTTTTGTATTAATAGGTGAAATAGTAAGGGTGTAGAAATATTGTAAGGTAAATTACCGATGACGCGCACTTTTTGCGATGACAAATTCAAATCCAGCAAAGAAAAAGTTAAGGCATCTTGATGATGGATCTGCTTTAATTGCGGGTAGCGCCGCTGTAAATGTGAGATTAAATCGTTGTCGATCTCCACCACATCGACCACAGCACCACTCGTGAGTAAATGCTGCGTTAAAGCCCCTAGTCCAGGGCCAATTTCCAATACACGCTCACCTTTTTGTGCGGCAAAAGCACTGAGTATAGCGGCAATAACCGCTTCATCCTGCAAAAAATTCTGCCCAAAGTGCTTTTTAGCCGCACCAAAACGCGCCATATTAAGATTTTTTCTTTGCTGCGGGCGCATCTACTGGCGGTAAATAAATCTTAATGTACGTTGATGCGCGCATACGTTTTAGCCAATCTTGTGTTTTTTCATTCATTCTACTTTCAAACAACATGCGCTTGACCTGTAATTCTTTATATTCTTGTGTATTGTCTTTATTCCTACGGCCTAGCACTTGTATTAAATGCCAGCCGAATTCCGTTTTAACCGGCTCACTGACTTGCTTAATTGCCAACGCATCCATGGCTTTTTCAAACGGTGGCACCAAAGCACCCGGTTGCACCCAGCCTAAATTACCTCCTTTAATCGCGCTGGTAGGATCTTGAGAATATTTTTCTGCCAACTGCTCAAAACTCACGCCACTCGCCATCTGGCTCTTCAAGCCCAGCAATTCTTTACGCACCATTTCATCGGTGTGCACCGCATCCGTTTTAATAAGTATATGACGCACATCGGTTTCTTGTATGGTGTGTTTTTGATCGCTGCCTTTTACACCAACCAAGCGCAATACATGTATACCATTGCCCGTACGAAATGGTGCACTCACGTCACCTTGGTTTAAACCCTGTACGGCTGCCACAAAAACTTGTGGTAATTGTTCAGGCGTGCGCCATCCTAAATCACCACCTTCTAACGCTTCTTCACCATTTGACTGTGCCGCTGCTAATTGTTTGAAATTAGCGCCGGCTTTTAGTTTCTGCTCAATATTGGCTGCTTTCTTATTGGCTGCAGCGAGTTCTTCAGAGGAAGGTTCATCCGGCAGTGCAATTAAAATATCTTCTATATTGTATTGTGCGGCTTGTTGCTGCGCTTGCTGATACCCTTTAGAATTTAAAATATTCTCCACATCTTGTTTACTGATATAAACACGCGGCGCTACTTCGCGTTGCAATAATTGTTGTACCAAAAGTTGTTCACGTACTTGGTTACGATAAAAATCATAATTGATATTGTCTTTGCGTAAAGTTTGTTTGAGTGAATCTATGTTCATCTGATTCTTAGCGGCAATGTTGGCCATGGTATTGGTCAATGTAGCATCATCGATGGTAATATCCATTTTTTCTGCCATTTGCAATTCTAATTTCTGATCTATCATCCGATCTAACACTTGATGCTCTAACTCAAGATTGCTGGGTAAAGGCGTATTATTATGTTTAAGCTGTGCTTTGATGTAGTCTACTTCTTTATCCAATTCACTTTGCGTGATGACATCGCTGCCTACCACTGCAACGACCGTATCTAAAGGTGCTGCTGTCGCCGCATCCATCGTCCGGGGTGCCAGAGTTAAACTCATGGCGAATACTAATAAGCTAGAAAAAAAGTAAAATTTAATTTTGTCCATTTTATGTCCGAATTAAGCTGTTTTTAAAAACCCTTCTTAGGGGCCCTCATGATTGTGCGTATATTAACCCACGAAGGCCTATGCGCACAAGAAATTTGTGGACTCAGTATGACGGTATTTTTGGTTAAATAAAGAACAGGATTGCCTTCTATCCTTTTAGCAATGAAATATAATGGAAAGGAAACTAAGGCCGAATAAATGTTTATACAACTTTATTCGAGAAGGTTCACTGAACTGTGTCATCCTCGGCAAGGCCGCGAGGCCGCAGCCGGGGATCCAGTTTCAATTTAAGTTTTCCCCTGATTTAATTCTGGATCCCCGGCCGGAGCCTGTACTCGGTACTCCGGGTAACCGAGGATGACAATGCTCTGGTTCTTAATCTTACGCCCAGAATGACACAGTTCAGTGAACCTTCTCCTTTATTCAGCCTTAATTTGAAGTGCTGCTTTAGCTGATTGTTACTTCCTTAGTGAAGCAGCAGTAGGCATTAACTTATCTTTTAAAGCAGGGAAAAGTTCTATTGCTGTGTCTACTAACGCCTTCAATTCATGATCATCATTACAAACTGCTTTCTCTTCTTCGCTAAATTGCACGTAATCAGTTAAACTATTTCTTAAGTAATTTACTAATTTTTGAGCCACACTGCGTTTATGCTGTTTTGTAGTATCGGCTGACGATGCATGAAGTTCTTCATCAAGACTGCCCAGGTATGTGTTTAACTGAACCAGTAATGCGCCCTGACGCAAAAAAGGAGCCGGATTGGGGCGGCTAGAAGGAGCCTGAACAGGAGCAGCGGGAGGTTGAGCGTTAAAAAATGCGCTAGAGTTAGAGCTGCTTACAGGCTCTTGCACATCATTCTTCTGTGGTATTGGCGCAACCGGTAGTGGTGGCGCAACAGGTGGTTGTTGTGGTGGTACTGACGCAAGAATTACAGAAGAAGAACCTTGATTCTGAAAAGATGGGGCAACTGGTGAGCTAACTCCTGGCAAGAAACTTTGTGTAGATACGGCTGAATCATTCCTTCGCTCTTCTAACGGCCAAGGCGCAGACGGAACAGCTACTGGGGCATAACCTGGCAACGGAGAAAACGAGGCATTCCCTTGCCCATGAGAGACATTACCTTGGACCGGATAGCTTGGTTGAACATTACCTTGCTGACCTTGAGAATACGATGAAACAGGCGGTGCAGCATTAACTGGGGACGGATAGCTTGGTTGACCATAGCCTTGCTGAACCTGAGAATACGATGGACCAGATTGTGGCGCATTACCTTGTCCCTGCGAAGGCGACGAACCAGAGTGTGGCGCATAACCTTGAGGTGCATAGATTGATTGAGGATTACCGTACCCCTGAGAATATGGCGAACTAGATTGGGTGGGATTACCTGGGTACATATGGCTGGGTTGACCATAACCTTGCCCCGAATAATACGACGAACTAACTGATGGGGCATTACCTTGCTGACCCTGAGAATATGGCGAACTAGATTGGGTGGGATTACCTGGGTACATATGGCTGGGTTGACCATAACCTTGCCCCGAATAATATGACGAACTAACTGATGAGGCATTACCTTGAGGTATATAGCTTGGTTGTTGAGGATAGCTTGGTTTCTGATCTGCAAAAGGAGGTTTTTCATTCGGCACTATTTTTTTCTGCTGGCTTCTTAATAGATCTCTTTCCACCAAAATATCCATGGTCTGTTTACGCAACATTTGTCTTAGCTCCTTACTTTTCACATTCTCCCAGCAGATACCCTCGACCAGGATATCCTTTTTCTCAAATGCGATTGCTATTGCCAGATAGTAGAAAATTTCATTTTGACGGAAATTTACTATTTCTGCTTCCGGGATCTGATTCAGTGACGCAATAAGGTCACCAATAGAGCTCGTGTTTTCAGTTAAGTATACTTTAAGAGCGTTAGATATAGCAGAAAACCTACTATTATATTGGGATAACATAGAACCTAACTCTCTTAATATTTGTGGACCTTCCTTATTTATATCAAGAGCTATAGATCGTATATCGTTTACTTGAGCGGCCATATTGTTTCCCCTACTAAAAAATAATTGTTAATCGTTATATACCTAAGTAACATTTACGAAAATGTTTCTGTGGTGTAATTTAAGGCAGGGATTATATAGAAAATTAGCATTAAATAATAGTAGTAGCTTCAGCGCCCTCTAGCCATTTGCACATAAGCGCTATCTATTTGATTTATAATCTACTTTTCTATTCCAGTATAGGTTTTTCTTACTACATGGTACGAGTAGTTATATAAAAACATCAGCCTAGCGTCACTTCTTCCAAATACGTTGGGATCTCACAAAACCAGCCGAGTTCTTTTTCGATACGTTTTTTTAACGCATCTGCCGCTTCAGGCTCGCCATGGGTAATAAATACCTTGCGCGGTGGGTGCTTAAACTGTTTCAACCAATACAAAATATCTTCATAATCGGCATGCGCTGAAAGGCTGTTTAAACTCACGACTTGCGCTTTCACAGCGATAGTTTCACCATGGATTTTAATCTCGCGCCCACCGGCTAAAAGATCCGCACCACGCGTACCGCCCGCTTGATAGCCCGTCATTAAAATTGTATTG
>JAJXVQ010000098.1 GCA_021782065.1 Pseudomonadota bacterium | reverse complement strand
CTTGCCTTCGGCAGTAGTAACCGTGATCGTTGTATCATTTTCAAATTGTGCCACACCTTGCAAAATAGTCACATTGCGTTGTTTGGCCAACATTTTTAAACCACCCGTTAAGCGGCCTACGACTTTATCCTTAGCGGCTTTCAAGGTTTGTGTATTCACTTTAGGTGCGGCAAACTCTACACCCCAGGATTTTATATCATGCGCTTCGTCTATAACTTTGGCGCTGTGTAATAAGGCTTTAGAAGGAATACAACCTACGTTTAAGCATACACCACCTATCGCTGCATATTTTTCTATTAATAATACTTTTAACCCTAGATCGGCGGCTCTAAATGCCGCAGTGTAACCACCAGGGCCACTACCAATAACGACCAAAGGAAAATGTAACTTATTTTCTGTACTCATTGCTGTCTCCAATTTATATTTATTTCAAAAGCTAAGCGGAACACCTTCGATATATTCCACCAATTGCTTACAAAAGCGCGCGCCATCGGCGCCATCAATCACGCGGTGATCATAAGACAAGGACAAAGGCAACATTAAACGTGGCACAAAACTGCCTTTATCGTACACCGGTTTATAGCTGGACTTAGATACCCCTAGAATCGCGACATCGGGTGCATTGATGATAGGAGTAAAAGCCGTACCCCCTATGCCGCCCAAACTAGAAATGCTGAATGAACTGCCTTGCAACTCAGGCGTTTTTAAAGCTTTATTCCGTGCGCGTTCACTGATGCTAGCCAGTTCTGCAGCTAATTCCAGCACTGACTTTTTGTCTACATCGCGCACTACTGGCACGACTAAACCATTCGGTGTATCTACGGCCACACCCAAATGTATATATTGTTTCAATACGATAGAAGCACCATCAGCGGACAAAGAAGCATTAAACTGCGGCATCTTTTTCAAAGTCGCCGCAACCGCTTTCATGATAAACACCAAGGGCGTTAACTTAAAGCCTTGTTTTTCGACTTCCGATTTATGCTCGGCCCTAAAGATTTCTAAATTCGTAATGTCAGCTTCGTCGAATTGAGTTACATGCGGAATAGTGACCCAATTGCGATGTAAATTCGCACCCGACAATTTTTTAATCTTGGATAAAGGCTCTATGGTAATAGGACCAAATTGAGCAAAATCAATTTGTGGCGCGGGAGGAAATGCAAAACCACCACCGCCGCCTTGCATACGGGATTGCACATACGCTTTGACGTCTTCTTTTGAAATACGGCCCTTGGGCCCGGTCGCTGGAATTTGTTTTAAATCTAAATCTAATTCGCGCGCCAATCGTCTGACCGCAGGACCAGCGTGTAGACTATCAGCAATAGTGGGTTGTGCCGTTTCTTTAACAGCAGCGGTTATAGGGGCTACTTTCGCTTCTGTTTCTTTTTTATCAGCGGCTTTTTCTTCTTTTGCTGGTTTTTCTACGCTGGCTTCAGTCTTTAACAATAAAATAACACTGCCTTCAGTGACTTTATCATCTACTTTAACACTGACGCTTTCTACCACGCCCGAATAAGGACTAGGCACATCCATACTGGCCTTATCGGATTCTAAAGTGACGATCGGGTCATCTACAGCGATTGTATCGCCTGCCTTCACTAATACTTCAATGACATCAACCGCCTCACTCTGCCCAATGTCCGGAACTTTTACTTCTATTACGTTTGACATCTTAACCTCTTACATAATACATTTTTAATAACACCCATATTGCACGAATTCGAGACTATTACATCCATCCGCGCCCTTTCGGTCGACGCTCGGTTATAAATTAACACTTTACAGGATTTTCTTTATTGGGATTAATTCCTAAATCTTTCATCGCTTTTTGCAATACCGTTATATCGATCGCTTTTTCATCGTATAACGCTTTTAAGCTCGCATAAGCAATCGCGTTGCTATCGACTTCAAAGAACTGGCGCAAAGCACGTCGCGTATCGCTGCGACCAAAGCCATCGGTACCCAATACCGTATAAGCGCGATCGCCCAAATAAGCACGTATGGGTTCGGCATAAGCACGCACATAATCGGTTGCCGCTAAAATAGGGCCTTTGGTAGGCGCTAAGCATTGCGTGACATAAGGCACTTTAGCCGTTGCTTCAGGATGCAAACGATTATCGCGTTCTATAGCCCAAGCTTCTCTATACAATTCATTAAAGCTGGGAGCACTCCACACCTGCGCCTCTACACCATAGTTTTGCAATAGAGCTTTAGCCGCAATCACTTCACGCAGAATAGTGCCGGAGCCTAATAACTGCACTGTAGGCTTTTGTGTTGCTGCTACTTTTTCCAAACAATACAAACCACGTATAATGCCCTCGCGTGCGCCGGGAGGCATGGCGGGATGCAGATAGTTTTCATTCATGACTGTGATGTAATAATAAACATCTTCCTTTAAGCCATACATACGATGCAACCCTTCTTCAATAATGACAGCTAATTCATAATGAAAAGTAGGATCGTAACTGATGCAATTCGGTATTAAGGCTGCCATGACATGGCTATGCCCATCTTCGTGTTGTAAGCCTTCACCGGACAAGGTTGTACGGCCCGAGGTAGCGCCTATTAAAAAACCACGCGCTTTTTGATCGCCCGCAGCCCACGCCAAATCGCCAATGCGTTGAAAACCAAACATCGAATAATAAATATAAAAAGGCAACATAGCCAATTGATTAGTATTGTAAGACGTAGCCGCTGCCAACCAGGATGAAAAAGCACCGGCTTCTGTCAGGCCTTCTTCTAAAAGCTGTCCTTTGACATCTTCTTTGTAATACATCAATTCACCAGAATCGACCGGTTTATACAATTGACCTTCTATTGAATAAATACCCAATTGACGGAACAAACCTTCCATACCAAAAGTGCGTGACTCATCGGCAACAATCGGTACAATTCTATCTTTGAGTTTTTTATCTTTTAACAAACTACTTAAAATACGCACAAAAGCCATGGTGGTAGAATATTCTCTATCGTGTCCACCCTGCCAATGCGGCTCCCACAGCGTTGCTTCTGGTAGCGGTAAGCTGCCTTCTGTTAATTTACGTTTAGGAAAATCACCGCCTAGGGTTTTACGTTGTTGTTGCAAATAGTTTAATTCTGCAGAACCTTTAGCAAATTGCATATAAGGCACTTCAGCTAGTTCTTTGTCCTGCAATGGGATCTTAAAACGATCACGCATATAGGTCACATCTTCTACCGCTAATTTTTTCTGGTTATGCGCTGTATTCTGCGCTTGACCCACTGGACCTAAGCCGTAGCCTTTAACACTTTTAGCCAAAATAACTGTAGGTCGACCATTGTTTGCGTCCACTGCTTGTTTATAAGCGGCATAGACTTTTTTGCGATCCAAACCGCCATAGCGCATTTCATACAGTGTTTCATCCGATAAATGCTCAACCATAGCCAATAAACGTGGATCACCACCAAACAACACTTCTCTAACGACCGAGCCATCTTTAGCTTGGCATAACTGATAATCGCCGTCGACCATATCCATCATACGGTGTCGCAATAAACCTTCCGTATCACGGGCAAATAATTCATCCCATTCGGTGCCCCAAATGACTTTAATCACATTAAAGCCTACGCCGCGAAAATGGCTTTCTAATTCTTGGATGATCTTACCATTGCCACGCACCGGTCCGTCTAAACGTTGTAAATTACAGTTGATCACAAAAATAAGATTATCGAGCTGTTCTTTTTGCGCGATATGCAATGCGCCTACCGATTCTGGTTCATCCATTTCGCCATCGCCGCAAAATACCCACACCTTACGGCTGGAGGTATCTTGTAAACCGCGGTTCTGCAAATATTTCAGAAATCGTGCTTGATAGATCGCTTGGATAGGACCTAACCCCATAGATACCGTTGGAAATTGCCAAAAATCCGGCATTAGCCAGGGATGGGGATAAGAAGAAATACCTTCACCGCCTACTTCTTGACGAAAGTTGTCTAGTTTTTTAGCCGACAAACAGCCCATCAAATAAGCAAAGGCGTATATGCCTGGAGACGAGTGGCCCTGCATATAAACGCAATCGCCATGTGAAGCATCGTCTACGCTGCGAAAAAAATGTAACAAACCTACTTCATACAATATGGCTGAAGAAGCAAAGGTTGAAATATGACCATCCACGCCAGGAGCTTTATGCGAAGCACGCACCACCATCGCCATTGCATTCCAGCGTATAAAAGCATCAATACGCTCTTCCAGGGCTAGATCGCCCGGATAAGCAACTTCGTCTTCTGTCGCGATAGTATTGACATAGTCCGTAGTCGTTAAAGGAGCATTCACCCCCAAACGTCGTGCTTTGTCTAATACCCGCGTTAAAATGTAATCGGCACGTTCAACCCCTTCTTCACGAATTAAGGAATCCAGT
>JAJXVQ010000097.1 GCA_021782065.1 Pseudomonadota bacterium | reverse complement strand
ATACGCTATCACCACTATTAATGCTTTGATGTAGTGCCTCTAAACCTTGAATAGAGTGCAGGCGGCTAAGCAAACGTTTTCTAAAGGGGGAAAGTAGAGCAATACCCTCTAGGGCAGAAATGCCTGTAGCGATAAAATTATCGCGCAATAATTGGGCTCTTTCTTCTTCGGATAGATGAGCAAAGGCTATATTGATATTGGTGGTGGCTATATTTCTAGAACGCTTATCTAGGCGCAGTAATAATAAGCCTAATTGTCGGCCTACCCACTGCTGCTGTTTATAATTTAACCAGGTTAAAGGCATCAACAGATAGGCTAGCAGCAGGTAGCCGTAACCGGAGATAAATTTGATCTTTTCTTTCACAACATAGGCCCCTCTAATGGCAAATAATGGCGATTAATGGTACCATAACCATCAATTTAACCGTAGGGGCTGTTATGTCCATTGAAGCATTGGATATACAAAAAATCGATTTTAGTCAAAGTACCATCTTAGTCTATGGCGACGTGATGCTGGACCAGTATTGGTTTGGCGATACCGAGCGTATTTCCCCAGAAGCCCCCATTCCCGTAGTCCATGTGCAGCGTAAACATCAATGTGTAGGTGGTGCGGGTAACGTGGCCTTGGGTGCGCAAGCGTTGAGTGCCACGGTGCGTTTATTTGGCCTATGTGGCGACGATGACGCGGGCGATGATCTGGAAAAACTATTAAAACAAAATAATGTGATTTCACATTTATGCCATGTAGAGGGTAATCCTACTACCGTCAAATTGCGCATTATGAGTCATGACCAACAATTATTGCGTCTGGACTTTGAGAAGAAAGCACCTGCTGAGGATGCGTTAATAGAAGACCTAGTTTCATATCTAGATAGCGCGCAAGTGTTAATTATTTCCGATTATGCCAAAGGCGTCATAGGCGATGTCAGTCATTTAATTGCCACCGCAAAACAACACGGTGTGGCGGTATTTGTAGATCCTAAAAATATGGATTTTTCTGTGTATAGAGGCGCGACTCTCATTACACCCAACCGTAAAGAATTCGAAGCGGTTGTAGGTGTTTGTCACAGCAATGAAGAGCGTATCAGCAAAGCACGTGTGCTATTAGAACAATTTTCTTTTGATTCTATACTCATTACTTTGGGTAAAGATGGTATGTTATTTGTGCCTGCAGTGGGAGCCCCATTGCATTTGCCTGCGCACAAACAAGAAGTATTTGATGTAACCGGTGCAGGCGATACCGTCATCGCCACTTTAGCGTGTGCTATTGCCTCTGGTTTTGAATGGGCTGCAGCGGTATTATTATCCAACGTGGCGGCGGGTTTGGCGGTGACTAAGCTAGGTACGACCACGATCAGCAGCGAAGAAATCATCCATGAGCTGCGCTTAGAACAGGGCGGTAGTGCGCGTATATTGAATAAAGAGGCGCTTTCTGCTTTGGTGCGAACAGAACAACAAAAAGGTCGCAAAGTGGTAATGACCAATGGCTGTTTTGATATTCTGCATCCTGGACATGTGGCTTATTTACAAGAGGCACGCGCCTTAGGCGATTGTTTGATCGTCGCTGTTAATGATGATGCGTCAGTGCGTGCACAAAATAAAGGAACCAATAGACCTATTAATCCTTTGGCGCATCGCATGGCAGTATTAGCCGGCTTACAAGCTGTGGACTGGGTTATCCCCTTTAGTGATGAAACGCCGGAAGAATTGATCAGTGCTGTTTTGCCGGATATTTTAGTTAAGGGCAGCGATTGGCAGGGTAAAACGATTGCCGGAGCTAAGTCAGTAGAAACCAATGGTGGGGAAGTGAAGTTTTTAACTTTTATAGAAGGTTATTCCACTACAGCTATTATTGAAAAAATAAGAGAGTAAAAAATGATTATTGTTACCGGAGGGGCCGGCTTTATAGGCAGCCGTTTGATTAAAACCTTAAATGCACAAGGTTTTGATGATATTTTAGCGGTGGATGATTTAAGCGATGGCAAAAAATTTAAGAACCTAAGCAATGCGCGTATACGCGATTATGAAGACAAAGATTCTTTCTTGCAAAAACTAAATGATAACGGTTATTCCGAAAAAATAGAGGTTATTTTTCACCAAGGGGCTTGTTCTGTGACTACAGAATGGGACGGCCGTTATATGATGAAAAACAACTATGACTATTCTAAGCAATTACTCAGCTATGCTTTAGCACACAAAATCCCCTTTATTTATGCCTCTAGCGCGGCTGTATATGGCAATGGCAATATTTTCGAAGAACAGATAGCTTATGAAAACCCCATCAATGTGTATGGATATTCCAAATATCTTTTCGACCAATGGGTGCGTCGGTTGTTACCTGAGACAAAAAGTCAGATAGCAGGCTGTAGATATTTTAATGTTTATGGGCCTGGCGAATCCCATAAAGGCAGTATGGCCAGTGTGGCTTTTCATTGGCAACAACAACTGCAACAAGGCGATACGCTGCGTTTGTTCGCAGGGACCGATGGCTATGCCGATGGCGAGCAACGACGCGATTTTGTCTATGTAGACGATGTAGTTGCTGTGAATATATGGTTATGGCAAAATCCTGCTGCACGTGGTATTTTTAATATAGGCACTGGTCGTGCGCAAACCTTCAATGAAGTAGCGCGAGCAGTTGTTCATGAGGCTGGCCGCGGTAAAATTGAATATATCCCTTTTCCGCCGCATTTAGTGGGTCATTATCAAAGTTTCACTGAAGCAAATTTATCTTTGCTGCGTGATGCGGGCTATGATAAACCCTTTAAAACAGTAGAAGAGGGGGTAGCAGCTTATTGGAGAGAGGCTCAAGGCGCATAAATGTACATTTAGTTTCCAGTACGCCGAATACGCCTTTCGTTAAACAAGAAGAAGCGGTTTCTACAATATCGCTCAAGAAAGTTTTGCAAGGTATAGATACTTGGGCGCTAGCGCCCAACCTAAAAAACAAGGAGATTTTCAATGCGTAAACTATCTATTTTGGGCCTAATAGCCCTGGTTTCTGCCATAACCGGTTGTGCTAATAACGCCAACATCAATACCAATCAAACTTTTTGGCAACAATATAAGCCTAATACCGTTGTCATTGTAACGACACATACCGACAAGCCACTCTATGCCGATGAAAATGCGGCTACTAGAGAGGCTACTTTTGATATAGCTAATATGAAGGCCCAAAGACTGGCCGAGCACGTAAATCAAATGGATGTGGATTGGTATTATCATGGTTTAGCTGAACAGTTCCAACAAGCCTTGGCTAAAAAGCATATCAAAGCCGTAATTGCCAAAGAGCACCCGTATATAGACCCAGAGGACCTTGCCAGCAAAAACGGATTGCTGAATCGAGTGCAATTAGCGACAGAATACAAGGCTGATCAAGTTTTAGTGCTGGCTATGCCCTTCTACGGCGCGCGTATACCGCAACAGTCTAATATGATCGGGGAGACTCCTTTTGTTGAAGGCGCTTGTGTGTTATACGCTGAATTAAGCGATCCACAACAAACAATGATTTCTTGGCGCCATACCAGTAAGGTGACAAAGCCTGTGTTGGTCAATGCTAAGTCTGAGTCGGTCAATGTCAATCGGCCGCCATATTTTCCTAATTTGACTAAAACCATTGTAGACAGCCACAAAATAGCTGAAGAAGAATTGTTAGACAGTTTTCGTTCGGGGCGTTAAACGGTTTAATATTAACGGTAGGTATAACCACAGATCCGTTGTAGGGGCGGGGAGCTCCCCGCCCTCTTGAATAGCCCTGTGTAGTTGTATAACCGGAGAAAATAATCATGCTACGGCCATATCAAAATATCATGCCACAATTGGCAAAAGGCGCTTATGTGGATCCGGCGGCTGTAGTTGTCGGGGATGTGACTATAGGTTCAGACAGTTCCTTCTGGCCTGGCGTGGCAGCGCGCGGCGATGTGAATCGTATTGTGGTAGGAGCGCGCACCAACATACAAGATAACAGTGTTTTACATGTAACACATCAAGGTCCTTATAATCCTGAAGGCTTTCCACTGACCATAGGCGATGATGTGACGGCCGGGCATCGCGTTATATTGCATGGTTGCCATATACACGACAGAGTGCTGATAGGCATGGGCTGTATTATTTTAGATGGAGTGGTTGTGAAGAGCGATGTAATTATAGGTGCGGGTAGTTTGGTGCCCGAAGGTAAGGTGCTAGAAAGTGGCTATTTATACTTTGGCAGCCCCGTGGTCGTAAAAAGACCCTTAACCGATGCTGAAAAAGAACGCATTGTTTATAGCGCCAATTATTATGTGAAAATAAAGAATAATTATGTGTGAGATAGCAGAAAAGAAGAGCATGTGTATTGATCAAGTAGATATATAACATTGTATCGAGCTTCGGCATTGGGAG
>JAJXVQ010000096.1 GCA_021782065.1 Pseudomonadota bacterium | reverse complement strand
GGCAGTGGGGGTATTGGTAATAGAAGCTACACTGCAAAGTGGCTCGTTGATCACGGCTCGTTTCGCCTTGAATGAAGGACGCCAGGTGTATGCTTTGCCTGGGTCACTGCACAATCCTTTGAGCAGAGGATGCCATTTTTTAATTAAAGAAGGGGCTAAGTTGGTTGAGACCGTAGAGGATATATTGGAGGAAACCACGGGTTTCGCTGCTTGGTATAGTTCAAGAGTTGACCTAAGAAAGGCTGCCGAAGGTAAAGAAACCGTTATTTTAGATGGAAAAGAACAGAAATTACTCAATAACGTTGATTTTTCACCGACTTCTTTTAATGCTATTCTTACGCGTACGGGGTTGACGGTGACCGAAGTTTCCGTCATCCTCATGGCCTTAGAATTAAAGGGCTTGATACGCTTACAAAGTGGTGGCTATGAAAGGGTGTAATTATTTGTACCTTGTTGGAAGGAAAACGCATACGTGGGTGCATTAGAGTCTATCCCATTCATCCGCTCCCTGATGGTCGCGGCTCGGTTATAGCTGATTTAACCGAGTCGCGACCATCAGGGAGCGGATGGGGTGAGTCGTTACGGAAAAGTTAAGAATAGGTATATATGACAAAAAATTTAGTGATCGTGGAATCTCCCGCCAAGGCGAAAACCATAGAAAAATATTTGGGTCCTGGTAATACGGTATTGGCCTCCTATGGTCATGTGCGCGATTTAGTGCCAAAAGAAGGCGCGGTGGATCCCGACAATAATTTTGCCATGCGCTATGAAGTCACAGAAAAAAACAGCAAGCACGTAGAAGCCATTGCTAAAAGCATGAAGTCTGCAGATTGTTTAATCCTAGCCACTGACCCGGATAGAGAGGGGGAAGCTATCGCTTGGTCGGTGCAAGAGCTCATGATAGAGCGCAAACTATTAAAAGATAAGCCAGTAAAACGAGTGGTATTTCACGAAATCACCAAGAGCGCGATACTAGAAGCGATGATGCATCCGCGTGAAGTGGCTATGCCGTTGGTGCATGCACAACAAGCGCGCCGCGCATTAGATTATTTGGTAGGCTTTAAGTTATCGCCTTTATTATGGCAAAAGGTGCGTCGCGGCTTGTCTGCGGGCCGAGTACAAAGTCCTGCATTGCGTTTGATTGTTGAGCGTGAAGAAGAAATTGAACGTTTTAAAACGGAAGAATATTGGACTTTGCATGCGCATCTATTAGAAGCAAAGCAAGAATTTACCGCTAAATTACAACAGTACCAAGGCGAAAAGCTAACTCAATTCAGCATCACCCATGAAGAACAAGCGACTATAGTACAAGATACTTTATCCAAAGCAGCAGGAGATCACCTGCTCGTTGTTGCTTTAGATAAGAAGCAACGTAAGCGTCAACCAGCGGCACCTTTTATTACCTCTACCGTGCAACAAGAAGCAGCACGTAAATTAGGGTTTACCGCTAAACGTACCATGATGATAGCGCAACAATTATATGAAGGGATCGATATAGGCGAAGGTGCTGCCGGTCTTATTAGTTATATGCGTACCGACTCGGTTAATCTAGCGCAGGAAGCGGTGAATGAAATTCGTGCTTATATTGCTAAACACTATGGCGAGCGCAATGTGCCTAAGACGCAGCCGGTTTATAAAACAAAGTCCAAGAATGCTCAAGAAGCGCATGAAGCTATTCGCCCGACTTCGGTGCTGAATGTACCGGATAAAATTAAAAAGTATTTAAGTGCCGAACAATACAAACTGTATGCTCTAATCTGGAAACGGACGGTAGCCAGTCAAATGATCCACGCTACTTTAGATACCGTGGCGGTAGATTTAGCGGCAGGAGAGGGTAATATTTTTAGAGCCAATGGTTCGGTGATCAGTGATCCGGGCTTTATTACCGTTTATCAAGAAGACAAAGACGATGCCAAGCCGCAGGACGATAACGACACCGTATTACCGGTAATGACGGTGGGGCAACAAATTCCTCTAGAAAAAATTGTAGGGACACAACATTTCACCGAACCGCCGCCGCGTTATTCGGAAGCAAGTTTAGTTAAGGCTTTAGAAGAACATGGTATAGGGCGACCATCTACTTATGCATCGATCATTTCAACCCTGCAAAACAGAGAATATGTATTTTTAGACAAAAAACGCTTTATTCCTACCGATGTGGGTCGTGTGGTCAATCGCTTTTTAACACGTTTTTTCACGACTTACGTAGACTATGACTTCACCGCTAAGTTAGAAGACGACCTAGATGCAGTATCGCGCGCTGAAAAAGAATGGATCCCCGTATTAGAACAATTCTGGCAACCCTTCAAAAAGCAAATTGCATTGATACTAGAAACTGTAGAGCGTAAAGATGTAACTCAAGAAGCCATGGATGAAGCCTGCCCCAAATGTGGTAAGCCTTTATCTATACGCTTGGGTCGTAAGGGGCGTTTCATAGGGTGTACCACTTATCCAGAATGCGATTATACACGCAACTTAGAATCTTCCAGCACGGTAGAGCCCGAAATCGTTGAAGGCCGCACCTGTGAGAAATGCGGTAAGCCCTTGCTGATCCGCGAGGGACGTTTTGGTAAATTTATAGGCTGCAGTGGCTATCCCGATTGCCGCTATTTAGAACCCATTGAAAAACCAAGCGATACAAAGGTGCCTTGCCCTAAATGCAAACAAGGCAACATACTTCAACGTAAATCCAGACGTGGCAAGATATTTTATTCTTGTAACCGTTATCCCGACTGCGATTATGCGTTGTGGGATGAACCATTAGCAGAGCCCTGTCCCAATTGCCATTGGCCTATTTTGACCTTGAAGATGAGTAAGCGTAAGGGTCGCGAAAAAATTTGCCCACAAAAGGAATGTGGTTACACCCTATCCCTAGACGAGGAGTAGTGTAGAGTGATTGATTACTCTGTAGCTATAAAAGTCTTACGCAATGAAGGTGTTATCGCTTATCCTACCGAAGCAGTCTATGGTCTGGGTTGCTCGCCGTTTTCGCAAAAAGCCGTTGAAAAATTATTGGCAATCAAACAACGTGACGTGGCTAAGGGCCTTATTTTAATCGCCGCGAATTTTGCGCAGCTAGAATCCCTGGTACAACCTTTACCTCAAGAACGATTAGATCTGATTTTATCTACCTGGCCAGGGCCCGTGTCTTGGGCTTGGCCAAAAACAGATAAGGTACCTGCTTATATACATGGGGATTGGGACAGTGTAGTGATGCGAGTCAGTGCGCATCCTATAGTACAACAACTCTGTTTGGAGTTTGGTGGGCCGTTGGTATCGACCAGCGCTAATCGTCAAGGCGAAAACCCTTGCTGCAGTGCAGCAGAAGTAAGGGCTATTTTCAGTACTTCAGTGGATCATATTATCGTAGGTGAAGTCGGAACGTTAGATAAGCCTACGCCTATTTTCGATGCGGTCACGGGGGCAACGTTGCGTTAAGTTGTGTTATAGCTTTCGCATGTGCAGCTTGTAAGATCCGGAAGGGCATACAGAGTGTTTTGCAACGCATTGTGGATAGAATGTAGTGAATAACTATAAATTTCTGAATCGATTTCTAAAGCATTCTTGCTCGGCGCCCTAACGGTCGCGGATCGATTCATTGGTTTAAACCGATCTGCGACCTCTAGGGCGCCGAGCGCGCATCTTCATTGGCGATGGGTATATACTCCAATACCCCCAATATGAATTTTTCTTCCTATAAGGCGCGAGTCGTTACGATTATCTTTATGTTTCTTGATAACGTGCCGCACGCGCGAGTTTAGTTAAGTTGATCGGATCTTCAAACGCTTTATAATAGGCATCTAATGCGGGTGCTCCTCCCAAATGCACATATAAGACTTTATGATTAGGTGGAAATTCGTTTTTCTGGCATAGGTCACACATCCCCGCCATAGATTTTCCTTCATATACAGGATCCGTTAGCATTGCCTCTAATTCAGCGGCCATCCTAATGGCTGAAATGGTTTGTGCAGAAGGTAAACCGTACCCAGGACCGCTATAGTTTGGATTAATTTCTATTGCATTTTCTGAAAGATCAATTTTTTTGCCTCCTTTTGACAAAATTAGATCTGCTGTTGCATAAGCAATTTTTGTGACGGCACGCCGTGTCATTGCTACGTCATCAGCCGTATCTATACCAATAATTCGTCTTTTTTTAGGTTGTGCTGCAAAACCCACTACCATTCCAGCTTGGGTAGAGCCCGTACACGTAGCAACAACGATAGTATCAAAAAAAATACCCAGTTGCTGTTCTTGCAGATAAACCTCATCTGCAAAATTGGCGTATCCTAAGCCCCCTAAGGGATGATCTGAACCCCCTGCAGGAATGGGGTAAGGCTTACCACCTTGTTCGCGCACCGTCTCTAGCGCTTTTTCCCATGTATTCT
>JAJXVQ010000095.1 GCA_021782065.1 Pseudomonadota bacterium | reverse complement strand
CTACACCTTGGAAATCGGTGACTAATCCGCCGGCTTCTTTCACCAATAGAGCGCCCGCAGCGATGTCCCATTCTTTCAAACCCGCTTCCCAATAACCATCTAAGCGACCGCAGGCCACATAGGCTAAGGCCAAAGCGGCCGAACCTAGACAGCGTATATCGGCTATTTGGTTAAAGAGGGTATTCAATGTAGCTTGTGATTGATTCCAGCCATCTGTACGCGGGTTAGGAAAACCAGTGCCCATTAGAGCGCCGTTTAAACCACGTTTATCGCTGACGCGAATACGATTGTCTAGGAAAGCACCCTTACCGCGGCTGGCGGTGAACAATTCTTGGCGCATAGGGTCGTAAACGACTGCGTGGCTTAATTTACCTTGTTCCTTAATAGCGATGGAAACGGCAAAAAAAGGTAAGCCTTTGATAAAATTCTGCGTGCCATCGATGGGATCGATTACCCACCAAGTTTCTGCATCTTCATTTTCTTGCCCGCCGCCTTCTTCTCCTGAGATACTGTGAGTAGGGTAAGCGTATTGAATGGTATCGCGGATGATAAGCTCTGCTTTTTGATCAATATTACTCACAAAATCGTGCGGCGATTTTTCTTGTATATGCAGCTTGTTTAAATCCTGCTGGGCACGGACTATGGCTTCGCCTGCTTTACGAGCGGCTTTAATGGCAATATTGAGATAAGGATGCATTTGTTCCTATTGTCCGGTAATATAATTATTAGTCAATGGTGCCAGAAAAGTGGCTCTAACGCAAGCTCGCTACTTCTTATACCGCATGGGGATATCCGGCAAACTGCAAGCTTGCTCCAAGGCCTGTTGCAAGGTATCTCCTTGTAATAATTCAAATAATTGTTCAAAACTTTGAATCACAAAGTACATACCCTGCATTTTATCAATGCGATAATCGGTGCGCAGTGCTTCTAATAAATCGAAGGGCTTACGCTCTGGAAAAGTATCATCGATCGAATATAGGGTTTCTTTGTAAGACGATAGGATGCCACCGCCGTAAACTTGTAAGCCTTTGGTGGTTTGTATCAAGCCAAATTCAATGGTAAACCAAAATAAGCGTCCCAAGTATTTTAGATGTTTGGGGGGGGCTTCTAAGGCATACTGCCCGTAGGCCGCTACAAAATCGGCCAATAATGGCTGCGTTAACATGGGGCAATGGCCGAAAATTTCGTGGAAGATATCGGGCTCTGGCAGGTAATCCAATTCTTCTGGAATACGAATAAAGGTTGCGACGGGGAAAATGCGCTCGCTTAATAGAGTAAAAAATTTTTGATCAGTGATAAGTGCTGGTACGGCTTGTGTCTTCCAGCCGGTTGCTGCCATAAGGCGTTTGGATAGTGTGGGAATTTGGGGAATGGCGTCCGCCGTTAGACCCAATTTATCTATACCATCAATATGTGCCTGACAAGCATAATCGTTCATAATAGTCATTTGACGGTTAAATAAGGTTTCCCAGGTATGATTTTCGGCCTGGGCGTAGTGTATGAAGCCCTGGGCGTCGGTTGGTTTTGCGGTGTATACTGTCATAATAATAATACTCTCTAAAAGACTACTTATCTAAGGCCCTTCTAATGGGCTAAAAATGAACAAAAATTTTGGAAAAGTTAAGATATTGGCCTTGGGGGGCCATAATAGTATTGATAGGTTGTAGAGAGCATTATAGTCTTCATAAATTTAACTATAGCATCACAATAAATGGCTGTCAAACCGTTGCTGCAAAGCCGCTAAACGCTGTAGGTGTAAATGAGCGGCAATGGCGGGGCCTTGTAGTTCTGAAGGAATAGTTAATTTTAAGTCATGTAAATACTGGAAAGCTTTTTGTAAGCGTTCTAGCTGGGCATTGTCTACAACAAGAGTACACGCTTTTAATAACATCACAGCGCGGGTGTAACGACGATGCGCGTCTAGAGCTTCGTAGAAATTTAAAAGAGTGGCTACATCGTCGAAGTCTGTTTTTAGATAATAAGGCAAAGCTTGATGCAACCCTAAAGCGGTGTCGTAATAATGATTGGGGATTTTATAACTTTTAATTAAATGATCCAGATCCGCGGTAAACGTTTTTTCTGGCAATAGATGATGAATAAAAACAGCAAAACGCAGAGTAGAATCTTTTTCTGTTGCCGAAACTGCATCTAGTTTCTTTAATACCGTTTCAGTTAACATTGTTTCAATACTAGGAAAAATAAATTCTAGTACTTTTGCCTGTTGCAATACTTTAAAAAATACGCTGGGAGTAGCTTCGGTTAGAGCTTTTTCCCACTCAGCCCAAACGCGCTCAGCAACCAAATAAGATAACTCTTTTTGCAAACCCATTTGATACATTAACTCTAAGGTTTCTGGCGCTACCGTAAAACCCAATTCTGCATAACGTGCGGCAAAACGCGCAACACGTAATACGCGCACGGGATCTTCGCTAAAAGCGGGGGTGATATGGCGCAAACGCTTTTGTTTTAAGTCGTCTAAACCGCCGTAATAATCGATGACTTGGCCATTTTCATCTTCGGCTAATGCATTGATAGTTAGATCACGGCGCGCCAAATCGTCTTTCAAGGTTACGTCTTTTGCCGTATGAAAGGTAAAACCATGATATCCAGGGCCTGTTTTACGTTCGGTGCGTGCCAAAGCATATTCTTCTTTGGTTTTAGGATGTAAAAACACGGGAAAAGCCTTGCCTACTGGCGTAAAGCCTAGCGTTATCATTTCTTCGGGCGAGCTGCCAACTACAACCCAATCTTTTTCATGCACAGGACGGCCCAATAATTTATCACGTACGGCTCCGCCGACTAGGTATGTTTTCATGATGTTAATATCCTAAGTTTATGGTGCATACTCTATATTACAGAGCTTAGATTGTCTATATAGATCCAGGGCTCAATATTATAGTTCCTAGCTGGCCGGGTCCTGTCCCGGTGATACCTCGTCGTGCTCGTGCCTGCGCGCGACGAGGACTCCCTCACCGGAACACCCTGCCATAACTATTGCACTTTGTATTGAGTGAATTCATGTTCATCTGCACTTTTGAGATAAGGGCTAGATCAACGTTGTCTCACCGTAGTTGAGAATCCTACACATTGTCATCCCCGACTGCGGCCTCGCCGCCTGGTCGAGGATGACAAATGCGCGGAGGATAAGTCCAAAGCTTCTGCTGCCTATTAAATTCAAGATTATGCTACAATATTGGCATCATTCCATCAGTATCTAGGTTTATGACAAAACGTAAATTGACCCAGCAACAGCAGCGCCGTATCGCCGAACAACACGATAACCGTTTACTTGAGGCCGGCCAGCTCAAAGCGGCGCTAGAGGGTATCGTCATTGTCCGTCATGGGGCCAAGGCCTGGGTAGAAAATGAACATGAACAATTATTCTTGTGTTCATTGCGACAAAACCTAGAATCCCCAGTTGCAGGTGATAGGGTGATTTTTCATACCATCAATGCCGAAATAGGGGTTATTACGGCGTTACAGCCACGGCATACAGTCATCAATCGTTTAGATGCGAATCATGAATTAAAACCCCTGGCGGCCAATGTAGATCAAATTGTGATTGTGATCGCACTAAAACCAGAGCCTAGTATGGAAATAGTCGATCGCTACTTGGTCGCAGCCGCGGCGTTAAAATTAACACCGATTATAGTGTGTAATAAAATCGATTTAGATAATCACAAAGTAACTGAACTGTGCGCTCTCTATGAAGAAATAGGCTATCCAGTTATCTTTACTTCGATTGCTAAAAATGAAGGATTGAAGGCACTAAGCCATCACTTAGTGGATCGCACCAGTATATTCGTCGGCCAATCCGGGGTGGGAAAATCTTCTCTGATTCAAGCGTTGATCCCGGAAGAAACCTTAGCGATAGGCAAGATTTCAGAAATGAGTGAACTGGGCAAACACACCACGACTGCATCTAGGTTATATCATTTCAGCGGTGGGGGTGATTTTATAGATTCTCCGGGCGTACGGCGTTTTAACCTATGGTCCATGACGCGTCATGATATTTTGCGGGGGTTTATTGACTTTAAACCCTATGAAGGCCGCTGTAAGTTTCGCAATTGTGAACACAAACATGAGCCCGGCTGTGCCTTGCAAGAAGCCGTTAAAAAAGGAGAGATCAACGCGCAGCGTGTAGACAGTTATCATCACTTAGTCGCTACACATGCTATAGAAGGCTAAACTATGTATTCTATTGAACCATTGAATATTCCTGTTGCTAACCATGATGAGATCTATCTGTATGTGCAAACACTGCCAGTAGCAGAAGATCTATTAGCCAAACTATATACGGTATTAAATCAAGAAGAGCAACAACGCGCGGCACGGTATCATTTTGAACGGGATAGAACACGCTTTATTGTTGCGCTCGGTTTATTAC
>JAJXVQ010000094.1 GCA_021782065.1 Pseudomonadota bacterium | reverse complement strand
TGAGTAGATAAGATAGTAATTTCTTACGTCTGGACACCATTTGCATCAAGCCTCTACGTGAGTGGCGATCTTTCTTATTCACCGTAAAGTGCCCTTGTAAGCCACGAATACGGGCGCTCAACAGGGCGATTTGCACTTCAGGAGAGCCTACATCACCTTCTTGACGCTGAAACCGACTGATAATTTCATTTTTTTGTTCTTTAGCTAGCATACTATTCACTCCAAATTACATCTTAAAAACAATAATAACCACTATACTCTTCGCATTTGACCTTTAGGCTTTGTTGCCTACGCCCATCTCGCCCCAGTCATGTAGAATACTACACTCCTGGTGCTCGAGGACTCGGCGCCTCGCCTAAAAATCAACTGCTGTGAGTCTATACTCTTCGCGACTGCTACGAGCATATTGCACAAAGTTTGTGCAATCCGCGGCTGTAAAGATCCGCTATTGTAAACTAGAATCCCCTTTTGAACAAGCCACTTAAGGGGTTTTTCCCAAAACCCCAGAAATAATCATAAAAAATCATGAAAAAAACGTTTTTTTTTCATAAAACCCCTATACAAGCCTGAAAAATATGATATCTTATTTTCTCGTGGATCTGCTTGCTTAGACGTTGTTTTGTCAGTTTAAGCCGGTAGTTTAGGGTATTTAAATGTCATCTGCATATTGTTAGAGGAAATAAACATGGCAACATCAAAAAAACCAGCCGGGAAAGCGGTTAAGAAATCTGCAGTTAAAGCTAAGAAAGCTACGCGCAGCATCAAATCAACGACTAAAGCTAAGCCTTTGGCACGTAAAGCGGCACCTGCTAGCTTGAATAAAACTTACAAAGACGCCCCTACTAAAACGGAAATCTTGACGACATTGGCCGAATTTGCTGACGTCAGCAAAAAGCAAGTCACTGCCATATTCTCCGGTTTAGCAGACATCGTTAATGGCTGTATCAAAAGCAAGGCTGCTGGCGAATTTACGCTACCAGGTTTGTTGAAGATTAAAGTTGTACGCAAACCTGCAACCAAGGCTCGTAAAGGCATCAACCCCTTTAACGGCGAAGAAACTATATTTAAAGCTAAACCAGCTCGTAATGTAGTCAAAATCAAAGCCTTGAAAAAGCTAAAGGATATGGTCGCATAACTGCAACCGGATACTTTAAAAAGGCGGCCTAGGCCGCCTTTTTTTATGATACAATTGTAATCAGTGCGAATGCTGGATCTGGATGAATACTATAGATTTGAATCGAAGCGTTGTCATCCTCGACGAAGTCGGGGATCCAATTTCAAATCAAGTTTTTTCTGGATCCCCAACTGCGGCCTCGCGGCCTGGTTGAGGATGACAACGTTATCGATATAGATCAACAGTAGCAAATTAAGGTGTACCATGAGCGACGATTCCAAGCCTCCCAAAGGCCCCATACTGCCCGATCCTAACGATCCGAATCGCGTAGGCGACGGCAAGCGCACCAATATCATTGATATCAAAGAAACGCTCAAAGAACGCAAAGAAAAAAGGCAACAAAAAAAGCAAGAGAAAACTGAGCGCCGTCAGAAAGAAAAGCCAGAAAAAGAGAAAAAAAAGAAAAGTGTAAAAACAGCGATAGAGGCTGAAAAGGCTGAAAGCCATGAAATTGACCCGGTAAAAAAGAAACAAAAAGAAGAACGCGAAAAATTCAACGATAAAAAACGCTTAGAACGCTTACGCTCTAAAGTTGAAGGATGGTTAGCACGATTCAAGACTGAAGTTCTACCCACAAGAAAAACTTCAGCGGGAAATAACCCAATACGTGCTCCGGTGCATCCGCTCACTTCTAAAATGACGGGACGCGATCCCAATGTTTCCGCTGATACCACTGTACAGCCAGATGCTGCTCAACAATTACAGAACGTACTAGCGCATAAAAAACAATTAACGCTACAGAATCAAAATCAAAATACTTTTACACCTCCTACGCCCAAACCTCCGGGAGGGTAAAATCCTAGGCATTATGTCAAATGAAATGAATCATTGCTTACATTGATGACTACTAAAAAAATGTGGTCCTTATAAAATCAGGGTTTTAACCCCTGGATTGCCACGCCTTGTTCGCTGCGCTCACTGGCTCGCAATGACGAAGTTCCGTGCCATTTACCATAAACAAGCTGTTACACCCGTTCTCGCACCAATGCTGCCAACAAAGCTATATGATCTGCATTGTCATTTAAAGCAGGAATATAGTGAAATTCTTTTCCACCCGCAGTCAAAAACGCGGTTTTATTCTGCAGCTGCAATTCTTCTAACGTTTCTAAACAATCCGTGGCAAAGCCCGGTGCAATCACATCCACGCGTTTAAGTCCCGCACGTGCCTGCTCGGGTAAAAAATCGATGGTATAGGGTTGTAACCACGGCTTATAGCCTAAACGCGATTGATAACTCAACGCATATTCCGTAGGTTCTAATTGCAATGCTTCTACCACTGCGGCTACCGTCTCCTCGCAAGCCGTAGGATAGGTATCGCCACGTTCGCAATATGATACAGGAATGCCGTGAAATGAAAATAATAGTAAATCGCCACGGCCATGCTGTTGCCAATACTCTGTAATGCTACGACTGATTGCCTGAATGTATAAGGGATGACGATAATAATCGGCCACAAAAACAATTTCTGGCAGCACCATTTTAGTCGCTAAAGCACGGGCTAAACCATCGAATACTGCAGCGGTAGTCGTGCTGGAATATTGCGGGTACAGTGGAATAACGATAATGCGTTCACAAGCGGCGGCTTCTAAAACATTCAACGCAACGCTAAATGAAGGTTCGCCATACGTCATGGCCAGAGTCACCACGATATCATCTGTTTGCAAAGCCGCGGTTAAGGCTTTTTTTTGTAATAAACTAGATACCAATAAGGGCGAACCTTCTTTCAGCCAAATTTTTTGATAATTATGGGCGAGCTTAGCGGGCCTAAAGGGCAAAATAAGGCCTTCTAAGATAATACGCCACAACCACGGATGAACATCTTGTATGACACGCTTATCTTGCAGAAAGGGCCTTAAGAAAGCGCGTATGGCTTTTTTGGTAGGGGCGGTAGGCGTACCCAGATTCGCTAAGATTACGCCTGTTGCCATTTAAGTCTCGTCGTCGTGTTTGACTTCTGCATGCAAGGCGCTCATGTCTAGATCCAAAGCTTGTTGCACCAAATCGGCCAAGGCGCCTTGAGTTAAGGTGCCGGCTTCTGAAAACAACGCCACGCGTTGGCGTAGAATCATGATGAGAGGAATTTGTCGTACGTTAAAATCTGTCCCTAGATCCTTCTCCACTTCCACATTGATGCTGGCAAAACACACTTCTGGAAACTGTTCGGCCACGCGGGTAAAGATAGGTTTAAAGGCCAAGCATGGCTGGCACCAAGGTGCCCAAAAATCAATCACAATCGTTTCATGTTGGTCTAATATTTCGTCAAAATTTTGCACTGTTAATTCATGGATCATGGTATTTTCCCTTTATCCCCATCGATTCAGCACATTGTAAACCCTTTGTAGAGAAAAAGCATCCCTGCTTTGGTTATGCGCAGGACAATCAACTATGTTAAAATGTGTTTTGTAGAGTATAGCAAATTATGATTTAAAATGACGGCATGCTTTAGCCCCGGATAAACCGAACTGCGACCGAAAGAGCGCGGAAAGCAAAAATATACGTTTTTCTTACTACACAGTGTACGTAGTTACGGATATAGAATTATAGCAAAGGTAAAAGCTATGGCTGCTAGCAAACAAACAATAATAGAACTTATGGCCGCAGAATTATGCAAGGGGAAGGGCTTTCATTCGCCTCAACTACAGTATGACAAAGCTGCTTTCTTAAAGTGGTTGCAAGATCAGATAAAGTTTGTTTCATTTGAAAATTTTTGTTTAGAAATTGGTGTGCAACCGGATCATTATAATGCACATTTCTCAGGTGAAAATCGCGAACGATTGAGTTATCTGTTACGAGAAAAGAATCTGCAGCGGATCATTTTAAACTGTTTTCAAAAAGAACACTCTGAAGATAACACGTTATATCTGGCTCTAAAAAAAGAGTTACATCTTAAAACAAAGAAAGAAGCTAAAGACATAGTCGCTATTTTAGAACTTGCGTTAAATAAAAAGTATACCCCGTCTATTGCTGAAAAAGAATATAATCGTCTTTTATTGGAAGAAAGCGGAAAATAGTTCGTCTGCGAATAATCTTAGCACCCATTACGAATGGCACCTTTTAAGATTAAGGTTTTTACAAGATCTTCCCAAAAAAATACATCAAACAGCGAAACCCCAACAGTCTAAAAAAGAACTGCAGCCGCCTGCCAAATCTGAAGCAATACTCAAAATTAAAACAGATGATTATCCACAGCCTACATCTTTATCAATAACAGAGTGCACAACAGAGGTAAATGTAGCATCATCTAATTCTGAAAATATTGAACGCAGAGAAGAAAGACCTTTCCTTTCAGAAATATCTACTACCGTGCCTTTTGCCCCATTACCGCCCCCTCTAGAAAAATCCCCACTGGCAGATCG
>JAJXVQ010000093.1 GCA_021782065.1 Pseudomonadota bacterium | reverse complement strand
AACCTATGGTACAGATTACTCCGACTATAGCCAACCACCAAATATGCCACACCATCGCAAAACCGAGTATGAGTACAAACACACTTATGATAAAACCCATAGCCGTATCTTTAGGCATGTGTATATCATGATAAGGCTCTGTACGTATTTTAGGTTTGTTGTCTACATCCAAACCTTTTTGCTTGTCATACCAAAATGCATCTATACAATTGACCTCTGGGTCGTGCGCAAAATTGTAAAACGCAGGCGGAGATGACGTAGCCCATTCTAAGGTACGGCCATTCCAAGGATCACCTGTAACATCGCGATACCCTTCTTTATGCCTATTCTTAATACTAACGATGAGTTGCAATACCTGGAAAACCACACCCACAGCAATAATAGCCGCGCCTATAGCAGCCACAATTAAGAAAGGTTGGAAGCCCGTAGCGGCATCATAATGATATAATCTACGAGTCATACCCATACCACCCAAGATATAGAGCGGCATAAAGGCAACAAAGAAACCTATAATCCAACACCAAAAAGCACATTTGCCTAGACGTTCATTTAATCTAAATCCGAACATCTTGGGGAACCAGTAGGTAAAGCCTGCAAAATAGCCGAATACTACCCCGCCAATAATGACGTTATGGAAATGCGCCACCAAGAAGGTACTATTGTGGGCCTGAAAATCAATTCCGGGCACAGACAACATTACGCCCGTCATGCCCCCTATAGTAAAGGTAGCGAAGAAACCCATCATCCAATACATAGGTGAGGTAAAAGTAATGCGCCCCCTGTACATGGTGAAAATCCAATTAAATAATTTCACGCCCGTTGGGATGGATATGATCATCGTCATGATGCCAAAGAAAGCATTCACATCAGCTCCCGACCCCATAGTAAAGAAGTGATGCAACCATACCAAGAAGGACAAAATGGTAATGACCCCAGAAGCCCATACCATCGTCGTATAGCCAAATAAGGGTTTCTTAGAAAAAGTGGCCACTATCTCGGAGTAAATACCAAAAGCAGGTAACACCAATATGTATACCTCTGGGTGTCCCCACATCCAGATCAAATTGACGTACATCATTTGATCGCCGCCATAGCTAGTGGTAAAGAAATGCATGTCCATATAGCGATCTAAAGCGAGCAAAGCTAAATCGACCGTTAACACGGGGAAAGACGCCATGATTAAAATACAAGAAAAGAATACAGTCCAGGTAAAAATAGGCATTTTCATCAACGTCATGCCAGGACAACGCATTTTCACGATGGTCACAAAAAAGTTGATACCGGACAATAAGGAACCTAGTCCCGAAATTTGCACCGCCCAAATATAATAATCTGTTCCCACCGAGGGGCTATAGGCAAGCTCCGAGAAGGGGGGATAAGCTAACCAACCTGCATGCGCAAAATCGCCAATTAATAAGGACATATTAGCGAGTACAACACCAACGACAAACAGCCAAAAGCTGAGTGAGTTCAGAAAGGGGAAAGCCACATCGCGAGCGCCTATTTGCAACGGCACCGCAATGTTAAACAAAGCAAACATCAGCGGCATAGCCACAAAGAAAATCATGATGACGCCATGGGCCGTGAATATTTGATCGAAATGTTGTGGGATCAAGTAGCCAGTAGAGTCACCTGACGCCAGTGCTTGCTGGGTTCTCATCATTGCTGCATCTACAAATCCCCTGAATAGCATGATAAAAGCAACAACGAAATACATGACTGCAATGCGTTTGTGATCGACGGTAATGATCCACTCACGCCAGAGGTAACCCCACTTTTTGAAATAGGTAAGCCCACCTACTAAAGCAACACCACCTATGATGATGAAGATAAACATCGACAAAATAATCAGTTGCTGGCTGACTGGCTCATAAAGATAAGGAAACACCTCGTGTGGATTACTGAGTTTTCCTATGAATGTTTCTAACATAGTGTTTTCCTAATTTAATGGTTACTTTGGTTCATAACAGCGTGTTCATCCGGTACTGCATTATCACCCATACCTGGCATCATGTAGCTCATAACAATCTTGTCAAACAACCCTGGTTCTACACTTCCGAAATAGCGAACGGGGTCATCAGTAGACTGGGGTACCAATTGTTTCCAAAACACATCTGAAGTTAATGTATCCGGTGTCTCTTGGATTTTCTTAACGCAACTGTTAAATTTATCTGGTGATGTAGCCTCAGTAACAAATTGCATTCCCGCAAAGCCGATACCAGTATAATTAGCGCCAAAACCCCTATAAGATCCTGGTGTATCCGTGTACAAGTGCAATTGCGTGGTCATTCCGGTCATGGCATAAATCTGCCCGCCCAGCTGCGGAATAATAAAAGAATTCATGGGGGCTGCTGCCGTTATTTTAAAATTGATAGGCCTACCCGTAGGTATGCACAGATAATTGATAGTGGCTATTTTGTAATCAGGATAGATAAACAACCATTTCCAATCCAACGAAATAACTTCTATCGTCACGGGTGCTTCTTGTGAGTCCAGCGGTTTGAAAGGATCTAAGCTATGGGTAGTTTTCCAAGTGACTGTGCCTAAAATAAGAATGATAATACAGGGTATAGTCCACCAAACCACTTCTAAAAGGGTATTGTGTCTCCACTCTGGCTCATATTTGGCATTATTTTGCGTCTTTTCTCTATACCGCCAACCAAAAAATAGAGCCATAAAGATAGTAGGGATAACGACGATCAACATGAGCCCAACGGCAAAGAAAATCAGCCTATGCTCAGCAATCGCTACTTGTCCTTTAGGCGCTAATATACCCTCTGAGACACAACCGCTTAAAGCCAGCGATAGGATCACAAGCAATACAACGCCCATATTTCTAAGAAGTCCCTTAAGTGGGAGCTTAGAGACTAAATTGGTAATAGCTTTCATCATGCTTCGTTTCCTTTTTTGTACATTAGGTACCCCACCGGCAAAGTATAAACAAGCAGCCTAAATAGTGCTGCACCACAAAGCACCCGTAGCGTATGCGATACACCCCCCTATTGTCAATCGTGTATCCTCTTAATTACCCTATTCATTTCGTTTTTTTTCAAAAAAAACAGTAAAAAACAAGGTTATTGATAACAGTTCTTATTTGAACGGCAGTCTAGTCTCCTATTCGCATCTTGAACTAAAATGTGTATATAATAAGATGAGTTGTAAAATTATACGGAGAGAATTATGCCCAAAATATTAGCCAGATCTTTTTTTAAACACATTGCCAGCGTTTTCATCCTACTGTCTTTTTTTAGTTCTATTTTTGCTACATGCACTAAGGCCGAAGTTGAAAAAGCCGATATGCGTTGGGCAAAGGCCATGGATTCAAACAACGTCAATAAAGTGGTCGACTTATACGCAAAAACAGCCGTCCTCGTTTCCACGGTACAAACACCCCCTATAGTCACTAGACAGGGACGAATCGCCTATTTCAACAAATTTTTTCATACATATAAAAATGCACATGTTACCTATACCGATAATAAATACATCCAAGTATTCAATGGCGGTGCGGTTAGTTCGGGTTTATACACTTTTTCGGGCATTAAGCACGGCAAAAAAACCGATGTGAAAGCCCGTTATACTTTTGTGTATCGAGCTACTCCCAATGGTTGCGAATTGATTACGCATCATTCTTCGGAATGGCCTGAGTAAGCGCTTGACAGGCCACGATTCCTTAAGAGAGTACGCAGGGAAGCAACTGGTTTCTTTCTTAAGAAAAGGAGATTTTGCCCATGCCGGAGAAGAAGCAGCCATTGATCTCGCTTTTTCTAATGTTGCACGTGCACCTGAACAAAGCATCTTAGATGTAGGTTGTGGTCTGGGTGGCACGGCAGCCTACATTCAAGATCATCGTTTAGGACGAGTTACGGGCCTAGACATTGAAAAAGAAGCAATTCTATATGCCCAAGAAAAATATCCCACTTGTGTATTTCACTGTTGTGATGTCTTGGATGCCGCACAAGTCATTACACAACGTTTTGATCTGATATGTATGTTTAATGCATTCTATGCTTTTTCAGATCAACTCGCAGCACTCAAGACTTTAAATAAACTTATAGACATGAAAGGGAAAATCATTATTTTTGATTATTCCGATCCAGACATTAGAAAAATAACACCTCTATTTAGAGCTGGAGACAAAAACACCTCCCCTTTTAAACCCATTTCGTTCCAAGGGATAGATTCCTTACTAGAACAAAGTGGTTGGAAGCTTTCAAAAAAGATAGACATTAGCCCTCAATACATACAATGGTACACACAGCTCATTGATCGGCTACAGGGAAATGAGAATGAAATAATACGTCTATTCAGTCAATCCTTATTTCAAAAGGCAATAACAACTTACTCCTCTATAAAAGAGTCACTGGTTAAAGACTTGCTGGGTGGAATTCTGCTTTATGCAGAAAAAGCATAATTTATTGCTTAAGCGTCAGTGCTGCTGGCAACGCAATCAAACACATCGCCATTAAAAAAACAATCGCTGAAATATCAGATCCTGTTTTATAAATTAAATAACTACATATCGTAGGTGCAATACCTCCAAAAATAGC
>JAJXVQ010000092.1 GCA_021782065.1 Pseudomonadota bacterium | reverse complement strand
ATGGCAGTATTAAGCATTTTTTCGCAATATTTAAAAGCACAGAAAGATCAGTCAAACGTACAGCAGAATCAGAATACACAACCTAGTTGGGCTACTATTATGGTAGAGCTAGCAAAGCGGTTCTTGGCCGCACAAAATTCCTCAAACATGGATAATCAAACGTTAGTGGATAAGGCTTTCGAGCATGTGATGCCTAAAGTTGATGCTAAGGCTGAGGCTACTGTTGAAACTAAAAGTGAAGCTGCAGCCGGGACTAAGCCTGATGTTACTGCCGAGGCTAAAGCTGAAGCTACGGCCGAGACTAAACCTGAATCAGCGGCCGAGACTAAACGTGAATCTAAAGAGAATGTATCAATAATGACGGATTCAAAGACTGGTCGAACGATAAAAGTAAGCCATGACTCATCGGGGACGCTCACGATAAATGATAAATACAGAATGCCAGGGAATTACCCTCAAAATAAGCCTCTAAGTCTTTCGATGGATTCGAACGGGCTAAATGTGAATGGCCAAAGTGTCAAAGTGGGCAAGGAAGGGCTAACTGTAGATGGCCAAAGAGTACCTGAGGCTGGGGCTAATACTGGGACTAAGAGTCAATCTGCCGCACCTGCACCTGCTGCTGGGGCTCAGGCTGCCCAAGCTAGGGCTGAAGCTGCTCGGGTAGCTGCCCAGGCTAGGGAGGCGGCTGCCCAAGCTAGGGCTGAGGCTGCTCAGGCGGCTGCCCAGGCTAGGGCTCAGGCTGCCCAAGCTAGGGCTGAGGCTGCTCAGGCTAGGGCCCAGACTCAATCTCAATCTAAAGGAACTTCAGAACTGGGTGGTGTGGTCAGCATTGAGGGCAACCACGTTTCTAGCAGCGGTTTCTCAAGAAATATGAACGTAACAACAAGGGGAGATCGGACTGGTGCGAACGTAGTAACAATGGAAAATACAGAGACCGGTCAAAAGACAGAACTACGCCGGTCCCCATCAGGGAGCGTCACGATAAATGGACACGAATTGCCAGGGAATTATCCTCAAGATAAGCCTCTAACTATCTCACCGAGTCCGAAAGGGCTAATTGTGAATGGCCAAAGTGTTGAAGTGAGCGACCAAGGGCTAGTTGTGGAGGGCAAAAAAGTACCTGAGGCTCCGGCTAAATCTGAAGCTAAACCTACGCCAGCTGCTGAATTTAATCTGGATAGTGGACCTGATCTAGCAAGTGCACCTCAGCCGAAAAATCCGGTAGGAGATACTAGCATGATCACTGCAAGTGCAGAAATGAATGTGGCGAAAATAGACCAGGCGCAAGCAGACCAGAAGAGCATGGGATCAATACCAGCTTCAAGTTCAAATTCAAAGAAAGATGAAGAAGATAAAAAGTCAGCACCTGCGTTTGGCAGCAACTCTTAGCAATGCACTGGAATGGTATGTGGGCGGCGTGCAAGCCGCCCATTGCTGAATATACACCAATATATTCGTAACAAATTATTCCGCGCAGTTGTGTCAGCACACTGTATTCTTATGAACCTAATACCATTGGGAT
The DNA here is from genome assembly GCA_021782065.1 of Pseudomonadota bacterium. Next base: position 3,057 of record JAJXVQ010000092.1, on the reverse strand, counting down.
TGGAAGGCAAGAGTAAAGCCAAATATGCTATTATGCCGCATCCAACAAAAGAGGTTTATATGTGGTTTAAAAATATACTAGCGTATCGGGTGCTGAATTCATTTGAATACAATGCCGAAGAATTGCACGAATTATTAGCTGATTTACCCAGCAGGCCTTGTGGGCAATTAGAGCATTTGACCATAGGTTGGGCGCCGCCGTTGGGGATAGGGCACGATCGCCTAACCCATGAAGCCGCCGGTTGCATCATGGTTGCATTGCGTAAAGAAGAAAAATTATTGCCGCAAAGCGTAGTGCGTGAACAAGTGCAACAAAAATTATTAGCCTTAGAACAAGAAGGGCGTAAAGTCAGTGCTAGAGATAAGCGTGCTTTGCATGAAGAAGTGACTCTGCATTTATTACCTAGAGCTTTTACCAAAGGCGATGTCACTTATGCTTATTTTGACAAGCGTCATCAATGGCTGATCATAGATACCAGCCGTCGCGCTAAAGCTGAAGAATTTATTATTTTATTGAAAAAATCTCTGCCCAATATTCAACTGGAAGCTATTAGTGTGGAAAACTCTATTAGTCGTACATTAACGCAATGGGCCATTGAAGGCAGAGCAGCCGAGGGTTTTGAATTTAACGATTATTGTGAATTGCGCGATCCGCGTCAAGCTAAAAATATCATTAAATGTTTAAACCAAGCGATAGAAAGCGAGGAAGTTACTCAACATTTATTAGCAGGGAAGGAATTATTCCGCGCCAAATTCGTGTGGCGTGAACGCTTAAATTTTATTTTAGAAGATGACTTTAGCATTAAGCGCATTCAGTTTACTGATCTTATTCAAGAAGAAGCGGTGGAAGTGAGCAGTGAAACCACGGTAGATCAATTCGACGCTGAGTTTGTGTTGTGTAGTGGCGAATTTGCGGCCTTTTTACCGGCTTTATTGGCTGCTTTAGATGGGGTGGAGGAAAAGGCGGTATTGCCTGCGAAAGCAGTTGCAGCTGCATTGTAGAGCGGTGTTGTAGGGGCGGTTCGTGAGCCTCCGCCCCTACATGCGTTGTGCCTACGGAATGGATTATGATGTGGTAAAAGATGATAGCGAATTTAACAAGGAGAAAAAAAATGCCATTTATGACAATCAACGGTCGCAAGTTACATTACCTGGATAAAGGCGAAGGCTTCCCCATCTTATTCGGTCATAGTTTTTTATGGGATATGCACATGTGGGCGCCACAGATAGAAGCATTGTCTCAACAATACCGTTGTTTGGCCGTTGACTTATGGGATCATGGTCAGTCTGATCATCTCAATGCCGATAGGTATACAATACCGAAATTGGCTCATGATTATTGGCAATTTACACAAGCCTTGGGCCTGGACCAATTCGCCGTGGTAGGCTTATCGGTAGGTGGTATGTGGGGAGTGCAATTAACATTAGACCATCCTGAAGCAGTTAGTGCTTTAGTCATCATGGATACCTATGTAGGCGCAGAGCCCAAAGTGACCCAGGAAACGTATTTGGGTATGTTAGCCGCAATGCGGGCGCATAAAGGGGTTTCTGAGGAATTAGCCAATATAATCGCACCTATATTTTTTTCTCCTAAGACTTGTGTGAATAATCCACAAATGGTCCAGGCCTTTAAAGCACATTTAAAGGCTTTGCCCGCAGACAATATTCCTGGAATTGAGATTCTAGGCAAAATGATTTTCACTCGCGACTGTTTATTAGCACGGTTGCCAGAAATTAACCAGCCGACCTTGGTGGTGGTTGGTGCTGATGATAATCCTAGACCACCCGCAGAAGCTAAAGATATGGCCGACCGATTGCGTAATGGAAAGTTAGAGGTGATTCAAGATGCGGGACATATCTCCAATTTAGAGCAAGTAGTAGAAGTGACAAAGCTACTCAGTTCATTTTTGGAAATATGCGGATTGTATAGACGAAGAACAATGACGGGCCACAGCAGCCCATAAAAAAAGCCACAAATCCCGAAGAATTTGTGGCTTTTTGGCTATATTTTAGCTAAAAAAGCATTTAGCTTGCTACAGCAACTGAACGGGGGTGCGTAGCGGTACGTTTAGCCTTGCGAACGGCTGTAGGACGCTTTTTAGCAGCCGCAGTTTTGTGGGCTTTACGCGTTACAGTTTTTTTCGCAGTGCTTTTTTTGACGCCAGTCTTTTTAGCGCCAGCTTGCTTGGCAGGGCTCTTTTTTACACCAGATTTCTTAACCGTATCTTTCTTTACGATAGATTTCTTAGCGCTAGACTTCTTCTTTTGAGTCGTCTTCTTAGCACCTTTAGACAAGGAAGCTTCAGCTTTTTTGAAGGCAGCTACAGCTTCTTGTATGCCTCTATTGTAAGCTTCTGCTAATTGCTTTTTCAACTCAGCAGCGGCTGCAGCCTTGATCTTGAGGATCTGCTTCGCTGCTTCTTTTCTAGCTGCCGCTACTTTCTTTGCCACGACTTGCATTTGTTTCTGCAAAGCATGCTCGCGTTTGCTTGCATCCTTTGGAGCCACTACTTTACGTGACGCCTTTTTAGCTACGCTCTTACGGGCAACTTTTGCCTTTACAGGTTTTTCTGCCGTCTTTGCGTTTTTATGTATAGACTTTGCCATCTTGTCTTCTCCTTGATTACCACTACAGTTAAAGTTACGATAAGGAAAGAATTCATTATCATAACGTGATCACCAGTAAAGATAGCACATTTTTTTTATGTCAACACGGTTTTGGATAAAAAACAGTAAATATTTTCATAAATTTACCATTTTTTGTGTCATTCCTAGCCGGTAAGCGGTAGTTTACAGCGAAAAAACAAAATTAAATATATTTTTTGAGCGGACCCGTAAAAATTTACAAAATTTTGTTTTTTTAACGTGAAAAAGTACTTTTTGGGGTGATAATGAAGGACAATAGGTTGATATAATTTAGATGAGAGTGAGTTATGAAGCAAAAAAATGATGTTCTGCAGAAAATTCTATCGTTGCGAGCGCTTTTGACGGAGTATAATTACCAATATTACGTCTTAGATGCGCCTACTGTACCCGATAGTGAGTACGATAGCGTGTT
>JAJXVQ010000091.1 GCA_021782065.1 Pseudomonadota bacterium | reverse complement strand
AATTTTTGCTCTATTTTCCGCCAATTAAGAAGATATAAGGTTTAGTTTTGCAAACGATACGCAGAAAAATATCTTCTTTTATATCCTAGGTATTTACTTTTGGATGATTGTCTAAAACTAACCCAACTCTGATTTTAAGAAGGCACTTTCTTTTTAAGTGCCTAAGCAAATAACCATTGTGTTCATGTTACAATTTCAAACGAAGATACGGTCTACTCTAAACACAGAGATATCAATAGCCCATAAAAACAAAGGAGTGATGGAATGTTTGTTATTAGATATGTACAATTTTTGGTTACAGCCATTGTTTTTGGTTTTCACTGGATAGTTCTACAGTTGACGAGTGTAACGCAAAGATCTATCTCGCAAAATGAAAGCGTATCTAGAAGTATTACCACAGACAATGAAGCGGATGAAGGGCCTTCAGTGATGATCGCATCTCCAGCTGTGGCGCTGTTGTTGTATGCGATTAGCGTCTTTGTGACTGGATCTATAGTGTCCAGAGGAATCGCAGCGCATAGAAAAGATTTACCAAGAGCACTATTCTACAAAAATGCCGGGGACTTTATAAGCAGGGAAGAGGCGTTTTTCTTTGCCATGGGCGTAGGGATAGCGGTAACTGAATTTTATCGTGCGCAAGAAAAGGATCCCCCTGAAGTTTTAGTTTTTGCTTTGACAACAATACCTTTGGAATTGTCGCTGAACTTATTTGCAGGTCTTTATAATCTTTGCGCACAAAGAAACAGACGGCCCCATTTTTTTTCACTGCTAAAAAACATTCTTTTACAAACGACGCTGCCCAGCGCTGCCACAGCATTGCTGACGTATCGTTTTTCATTCGATATCTTATACAAACGAGATTCTCTAGCCAATAAATGGTTATGGGTGGCTTTAGCGGGAGTGTTTGCGCATGTCCCTAGGGAAGTAGCCGCACTGCTCTTTACAAAAATAGTGGATGTATTATCTTCTTATTACAAACCAAATAGTGTTATTGAGATAGCAGATGAAGACTTACCACACATCAGCGAATCAGCGGATGATGAAGGATTTCGTACCGACGCTGAAATGTCGGAAACTGAAACAGAGGAATCACCATTATCTGTTTCAACTGATGAACCTAGGCGCAGTGACCCTATAGCAGGAAGTATTATACTCTGGTTATTGCCCGTTCCTATAATGGCGGCTGCACTTTGGTGTGCGGCAGCAAAAGCGTGTGAATTGACAGATCAATCACTTCAAAAGGATAAGTTCAGTGAGTTAGCGCTGCCTTTATTGCTAAGTTCTATGGGTGCCACGATGGGAGTGGCGATAGTGAATCTTATATGGGGGCTGGCGGTACGTACTGAGGATCTATGGTCTAGGCCGCTGAATAAAAAGAAAGAAGAGAAAGCTGACAGAGTTATTCCAGCCTATTCTCCCTATAGAGCACGTGATTTTCAGGAAGGTGAGGAACCTGCGCATCATAGATATTATACCAGACCCAATTCCCCCATTACTCTCACCGATAGAGAAAAGCGACTTGAGTTTCAAAACAGACTATGCGAGCGAAAACGTGAGGATGGAATTTCTATGATGACGAATCCGCATGGTTTAAATTATTATGAGGAAGCTCGAAATGATCTAGAAATAGCGGCTAAACTAGGAGATGCATTGGCCTGGTGTCTCTTGGGGTTGCTATATGAATATGGCTTAGGTGTTAGACCTTCTTTGAATGCGGCTTCATTTTGCTATGACCAAGCCAATGTCAATATAGATAAAAGTCATGCGCTGATTAAATTAGTGCATAGCGTAGGTTACTTTCGACAATTAAAGAAAGAAGCGATTATCTATTTTGAATATGCTATAAATATGCTGCTAGAGTCCATTGAGCTGAGTAAGCAATGTAAACTTGAAGACTGGAAAGACACGATCAACCTTTTAGATCGCATCGCAAATACCCCAAATGATGTAAGCGCTAATCTTATCTTAGCCCTGGTCTATGAGCTGGGGCTGCTGGGTGTAGTCAGCAATCCAAGCCGTGTTAGCTATTACTATAAAAGAGTTGCTGAATGTGGGGAATCATGGACTCAGTATAATTTAGGAATGGCCTATCAAAATAAGAGATGGCCGGATCAGAGGTCGCCGGATAAAAATGCGGCAGAAGCCTATCACTGGCTTCACTTATCTGTACAGCCGAACCATACAGTAGTAGAGTCTTTACATTTGTATAATTTGGGTGTTTTATATCGAGATGGCGTGGGGGTGGCAAAAAATTATAATGAGGCTATTATCTGTTTTCAGCATGCTTGTGATTTAGGAAGTGGAGTGGCTTATGATGCTTTAGCAAATATGTATGAAAAAGGATGGGGCTGTGACATTGATCTAAATGAGGCCGCTAGGCTCAAAGATGAAGGTAACCGTAAACGGCGCAGTGGGCAGGTACATTTTCTTTTGACACTAAAAGAGGATTTACCTTATAAGCGGCACAGCAGAAAGATAAATTTTAATTCTATCAATGGTCACAAAGATATGGTACCAGTTGAGGTTTCGCGCACTTTTTATGATAGAAAACGGGTGGATCTATTGCGCATTAAAAAAGGAGAAGTTATACATGTAAAAGTTATAGAAGGGGAAAATTGGTTAGACGGAATAAATAGCTCAGGCTGTAGGGGCAAAGTGCCTGTAAACTGCATCCGGTTGTTGAAGAAAAAAAATCCTGTCCAAGCAGAAACTGCCATGAAACTATCGGGTAAGAACATTGACGAGGTTGACGAAGGAGAGATCGGCAACATGCAAAAGTTCTATGAAGGCATTGATACGCGTGTTTCTCTAGGTTTTTGGAAGGGTGTGCGGGTTGTTATAAAAGAACTAAGAGAACATGCGATGCTGGATAACGAAAAAATAGAAGCCTTTGAAACAGAATACAAACTGATGGCAGAGTTAAACAATCCTTATATCGTAAAACTATTGGCGATTACGAATACTAAAAAGCTTATTATAGAATATATGTCTCATGGTTCACTCTGGGACTTTTTGGAAAAAAATGGGCCTGAACTACTCAGGGAAAAACGGCTCGATATTGCATTGCATATAGCCCAAGCAGTTCACTATTTACACAAACAAAGAATATTACATCGCGATATAAAGAGTTACAATGTTGTGCTAGGCCCTTATTTTGAAGAACTCTATGTTGCCAGATTAGCTGATTTTGGTGAAGCAATACAATGCGACGACAGCATGATAGCGAGTTCTAGTATCCAAATAGGCACCCGCGACTGGTTAGGTCCTGAATTGTGTGGAGCAACAATCTATGTGTATACACCGAAAAGTGATGTTTACGCATATGGAGTATTTTTGTTTGAATTATTTACGCTGCGAGCAGCAAGCCTTGTTAAAGATGATCTACTCAATAAGCAAGAGCCATCTGTTCCAGAGATACCTTCGGAAATTGAACGGCTAATCCGTGGGTGTTGCGCTGAGAGTATTCAGGAGCGATTTAATATATCTGATGTTGTGAAAAAATTGTCAAGTCAGATTCAACACTCGAGCTCGTCAAATGCAGAAGGAAAAGAAGAGGAAGAGGAGGAAGAGGAGGAAGAAGAAAGAAGCTCGCCTAGCGTAGGGTTTTCTTGGGGGATGAGCAGCAAACTCCCTTTGTTCCAACATCCCAAATTGGAAAATGAAGCTCAGAAAAAAACTCATGAAAGGCGGCATTCTTTTGGTTAAACTAAAAAATAAGGAATGAAGACGTGAGATCTTGATATGGACTGTAGATTTAAATCGAAGCTTTGTCATCCTCGATCGAAGGTCGGGGATCCAGTTTCAAATCAAGTTTTTCTCTGGATCCCCGACTGCGGCCTCGCGGCCTAGTCGAGGATGACAATGTTTTAATACTGTGTTTGTAGAAAGTATTGTTCTCGCATCTTGAAATGGAATGTGTATATACTCCTAAAACAATTGCGTATTTTCTTCGTCTTTAGGCGCCGTGCTGCTGTTTCCACCATTACCACCGTTATTGCTGGGCGATTGCGCGCTGGGCACGGTACCGGCTTTAAAATACTCGAATATCGTATTAGAGCCGCTGCTGGGCAAGCCTGTATTGCGATCGATGCGCACAGAAACGATTCCGGACGGTGGCGGAGTTGGTGTGGTTACATCACCATTTAAAGCAACTCGCATAAAATCGATCCATATTGGCAACGCTACCTTTGCGCCATATTCATTCAAACTTTTAGGTTCATCAAATCCTACCCACACAACTGCGACCATGTGCGCATTAAAGCCATCAAACCAACCATCGCGTTGTTTCTGCGTGGTACCGGTTTTACCGGCGATGTCGTCACGGCCCAACACTTTTGCCGCAGCACCCGTACCGATTTGAACGACGTCTTTCAAGACAGAAGTAATTAAAAAATCGGTTTGCGCTGAAATGGCACGTGTGGCCACAGGATTACCGTTGTAGACTAGAGGTGGTAAAGCAGGTGCGGGCGCAGGTGTATCGCTGAGGGCATTTTGCGAAGTCAAAAGACTCAATTGCTGTTCGCGCGCTTCTACACAAGAGGCGCATACCGTCAGGGGATGCGCTGTATAGAGGGGTTGATTCGCTACATTGAC